>JAKDKI010000319.1 GCA_030453435.1 Kocuria sp. | reverse complement strand
CCGCTGATCGCCGTGCCCACGACCTACGCCGGCTCCGAGGCCACCGACATGTGGGGCCTGACCGAGAACCGCACCAAGACCACCGGTTTGGACCCCAAGGTCCTGCCGGTCACCGTGATTTACGACGCCGCTCTGTCCCGTTCCCTACCCGTGGGCCTCTCGGTCGCCTCCGGCTTGAACGGGATGGCGCACTGCGTGGATTCGCTGTGGGCACCCAAGGCGGACCCCATTAACCGAACCTTTGCCCTGGAAGGTGCGCGGGCCCTGGCACTTGCCTTGCGTGGCATCACGGCCGATCCGGAGGACCTGCGCTCCCGCGAGATGGCGCTGTACGGTTGCTACCTTGCCGCGTTGGCGTTTGCGTCCGCCGGCTCCGGAATGCATCACAAGATCGCGCACGTGCTGGGCGGAACGTTCAATCTGCCGCACGCGCAGGTCCATGCCACGGTGTTGCCTTATGTTCTGGCGTTCAATGCGCCCGCGGTGCCGGAGGTTTCGTCCCGGTTGGCCGATGCACTGGGCTCCGAGTCCAGCGACGCGACCGCGGCCCTGAATTCCCTGTACCGCGAGATCGATGCGCCCCGGGCGCTCGCGGACATCGGTTTCACCGAGGATGACATAGCGGAGGCGGCGGAACGGTCCCTCAAAGCCATCCCCGACACCAATCCGACCACTCCGACCGAGGAGAACCTCACGGCGTTGCTGCGTGCGGCGTTGAACGGCGACGATCCGGCCACCGTGACCGCGGCGGTGCAGCAGGCGTGATGGCGGCGCGCGGAAACCTACGGGACGATCCGTTCCTCGCCCGGCTGGCGGATCAAGAGCCGTCCGCGTGGTTCAATCCGGCCGTGACCACCACGGCGGAGGGACTGGCCGCATCGGAGTTGTCACCGTCGATCGTGGACGACGCCGCCGCGAGACTCGATCGGTTTGCTCCGTGGATCGCCCAGGCGTTTCCCGAGACGGCGGGGGCGCAAGGGGTCGTTGAATCCCCGTTGGATGCCGCGTTGGGCATGCAACGAGAATTGAACCTGGCTGCGGGACAGTTGCTGCTCAAACGCGACGACATCCTGCCCGTCAGCGGATCCATCAAGGCCCGCGGGGGAGTGCACGAGGTTCTCGAGTACGCGGAGTCACTGGCAAACGAAGCGGGGTTGCTACCGTCCACGGACTACCGAGCATTCAGCTCCGAACCTTTCCGCGAGCTCATAGCTCAGCATCGTGTGGTCGTGGGCTCCACGGGAAACCTGGGCCTGTCCATCGGGATTACGGCCGCCGCGCTCGGGCTGCGAGCCACCGTGCACATGTCCACGCACGCGCAAGCGTGGAAGGAGGAACTCCTCCGCAGTTTGGGTGTTGAAGTGGTAGAGCACAGCACCGATTACACCGCGGCAGTGGAGGCGGGACGGACAGCGGCGCAGGCTGACCCGGCCACCCATTTCGTGGATGACGAGCACTCGGTCAGCCTGTTCGCCGGATATGCCGTGGCGGGCCGACGGCTCGCGCGCCAGCTGACCGATCAGGGCATCACCGTGGATGAGGACCACCCGCTGTTCGTTGATCTTCCGTGCGGGATCGGCGGTGCCCCGGGTGGGGTGGCCTACGGCCTCAAGCTGGAATTCGGAGATTCGGTCCACTGTGTCTTCGCCGAACCGACAGCAGCGCCTTGCATGATGTTGGGTGTCTACACCGGGCTCCACGACGAGATTTCCGTGGCAGAACTCGGCCTGGACACCCACACCGTGGCAGACGGGCTGGCAGTGGGGCGACCCTCCGGATTTGTGGGGCGGCACATGCAAGGCCTCATTGATGGGTACTACACCGTGACCGATCCACGCCTGAAAGCACTGGTCAAAGCGCTATATGCGACAGAGGGCATATTAGTCGAACCCTCCGCTGCCGCAAGTTTGGAGGGCTCACAGTGGATCGCCTCCAATGCGCGGTATCTCCAGCGAATGAACCTCACTGACCAACACCTCCAGAACGCCACTCACATTGCCTGGCTGACCGGAGGCGGCATGGTTCCGGACGAGATTCAACGGGGTTATCTGTCCTGATCGCGGCCAGGCCAGTGGGCAGGAAACATCACCAGCATTCCTTTATAAGTCTGCTTGCTCACACTCAGGCCCAGAAGGTGCACAGAGTGCAACAAGTGCCCTACTGTTGACATGTGAACTTTTCATGCCGGGGGGAGGCCCCCAAAGACAAGCGGGGTGCCCTCAAGTGGCACAACCGGCGAGCCATCGTGATGGCCGCCGGTGAGCTCGCTGATCTCCATGGCATTCAGAGGTTCTCGGTGGACGATCTGGCCGAGAAGGCGGGCGTTTCCCGCCGCACGATTTTCAATCACTTCTCGTCTGCGGAAGATGCCGGGTACGAGTACCTGTCGGAACTCGTCTCGCATCTCATCGGGGAAGTTCTCGCGGAACTTCCGGATCCTTCCGAGCAGAGTGAACCGACGCTGGGGCGGGTCTACCAGGATCTCTGCGCGGCCATGCGAGTCCACAGCCTGGTGGAGGCCCTGCGGCCGTTGCTGCTTCAAGCGACAGAGGTCAAAGAATCACCGGCGGCCGCACTCTGGAGTTTCCGCGTGACCAATGCGGCCACCGAAGAGTTGGAGCGGGTGCTGCAGGAGAGACTCCCGGAGCGCAGCAAGCTCGAACTGCAGTTGGTGGCTACCTCCATCATCAATTCCATGGCCGTGTGCATGGACGCGTGGCTTCTGCGAACTGGCGGGGAACTGAATGATGAAACCCGCCGCGAGTGGGATCAACTCCTCACCGAGGCCCTGGGCATTCTGGGCCGTGGCTTCAACACCTCACATACCTGACCTTTTGTCGACCCGCCCGCGCGAGCGGCGTCGTCGACGAGATCCGCGATTGCGGAACGTAACTGAACATGACCATCGCTACTAAAAAGTAGGAGATCTTTCGTGGCACGACTTCTCTATCGGCTGGGCATCGGCTCGGCCCGTCACGCGTGGGCGGTGATTGTTTCGTGGATCGCTGTACTGGCCATTTCCGTGGGTGCGGTGGCGTTCTCCGGCGTGCAGCTGTCCAACGCGATCACCATCCCGGGCACCGAGACCCAGCAGCTCGCCGACCGCCTGCAGGATGAACTGCCCGAGGCCAATCAGGGCACCGGCCGCATGATCTTCTACACCGAGGACGACTCGGAGTTCACGGAAGAACAGCGGCAGGGCATTGCTGACGCCGTGGCTTCGACCGAGGGCATCGACCAGGTGGACAGCGCCACCAACCCGTTCGAGGCGCAGG
>JAKDKI010000318.1 GCA_030453435.1 Kocuria sp. | reverse complement strand
AGCTTCAGGGGAAGGTTGAACGTCTCGGACAGGTTCTTCTGGGTCATGACCTGACCCACCGGACCGGCGGCGACGACCTTGCCTTCGCGCAGCAGCATGGCATGAGTGAAGCCGTCCGGCACCTCTTCGAGGTGGTGGGTCACCATGACAATTGCCGGGGATGCGGGGTCCTTGGCGAGCTCGTCCAAACGGGCAACCAGCTTCTCGCGGCCGCCCACGTCCAGACCGGCGGCCGGCTCATCGAGGAGCAACAGTTCGGGGTCGGTCATGAGCGCGCGGGCGATCAACACTCGCTTGCGCTCACCTTCGGAGAGCGTGCCGAAGCGCCGCTCGGCGAGCTCGGCGAGCCCCCAGCTCTCGAGCAGCTCGACGGCGCGGGCGTCGTCGAACTCGTCGTACTCTTCGCGCCAGCGACCCGTGACGCCATAGGCGGCGGTCACGATCACGTTGCGGACGGTCTCCGCGTTCGGGATCTGAGTGGCCAGAGTCGCGGAGCTGACGCCGATGCGCGGGCGCAGTTCGAACACGTCCACCGCGCCCAGGATCTCTTCAAGAATGTCGACCATGCCGGTCGTGGGGTGCAGCCGTGCAGCAGCGATCGACAGCAACGTGGATTTGCCGGCTCCGTTGGGGCCGAGAATGACCCAACGCTCCCCGTCCTGGACGGTCCAGTCCACCGAATCCAACAGGGTTTTCTCGCCACGGACGACACTGACGTCCACCAATTCCAGCACAGCACTCATGCTCGCAACTCTAACGTGAGCGGGCGGTCACGGGCATGCGGGCACACCGGTGACACGAGCACAACCGGTTACAGATCCACCAAGAAGCGCAGGGCATCCAGGTTGGGGATGCTCAGTTGCGTATCGGCGACGTCGCGCAGGGCCGGTTTCGCGCGGTAGGCCACCGAGAGACCAGCGGCCCGGCACATGTCGATGTCGTTGGCGCCGTCGCCCACGGCAATGACGTCCTCCGGGGCAACGTCGAGTTCTTCGGCCCACCGAGTCAGCAGAGCCGCCTTGGCTTCGCGGTCGACCACCGGGCCGGTCACGCGACCGGTCAACTTGCCGTCCTCGATTTCCAGGGTGTTGGCCGCGGCTCGCGTCAGTTCCAACTTCTCGGCCAGGGGGTCCAAGATCTGATTGAACCCACCGGAGACAGCAGCCACCGCGTGGCCGGAGCCGAGCAGGGTCTTGACCAGAACCGTGGCACCCGGGGACAACCGCACCGCGGACGACACCTCTTCGATCACCGAGGACGGCAGGCCCTTGAGGACGGCCACGCGCTCACGCAATGACTGTTCGAAGTCGATCTCCCCGCGCATGGCTCGTTCGGTCACCGCGGCCACTTCAGCCTCCAGACCCACGTGAGCCGCCAGCATCTCGATGACCTCTTGGCGGATGAGCGTGGAATCCACGTCCGTGACCAACAGCTTGCGCCGGGAGTTGTCGAACCAGCGGGCATCGATCACGTTCAGATCGATTCCGGGCAACGCCTGTTCCCGCCGGTTCGGCTGCAGTGCGTCACGCAGTTGTTCCACGGAAGGAGCTTCAGCGTGGACCGTGAGGGCGTTGTAGCCTTCCACGTCCGTGGCCTGACCGTCCGAAGCGGATTCGGTGACGCGCACCCAGTTGTGCGAATCCACCGCACCGCCAGAACGTTGGATCAGGTCCAGAACCGCTTCGGTGGCCCCCTCCTCGGGAGACACGGCATACGCAACTACTACGAGCTTCTGGGGCATGAGGTGAAGTCTAGTCATCGTGGCGTAGGGGCAGAAAATTACCCGGCCGTAGAAGATTCGACTTTACGGTGCTTGCCGGGCGATCCGGCACCGGAGGGCCACCAGGACTTGGGACCAATGTCCAAGGCCAGAGCGGGAACCAACAGTGAACGCACGATGATCGTGTCCATCAAAACGCCGATCGACACAATGATGGCCAGTTGCACCAGGAACAGGATGGGAAGCACGGCCAGCGCGGCGAACGTTGCAGCGAGCACCACACCCGCGGCGGTAATCACGCCACCTGTGGTCACGAGTCCCACCAGCACACCCTTGCGGTGACCGATCTGCACCACTTCTTCTCGTACTCGGCTCATCAAGAAGATGTTGTAGTCGATACCCAGGGCCACCAGGAACACGAAGCTGAACAGCGGGACCGTGGGATCTGCCTGGTTGATGTCGAAGATCTCGAACACGGCCCAGGCAACACCCAATGCGGACAGGAACGACAGCACGGTGGTCACCACCAGCAGCACGGGCATCAGGACGCTACGCAGCAATACGATCAGGATGATCAGGATGACCACCAGGATGATGGGGATGATCAGGGCCCGGTCGCGTTCGGCAGCAGAAATGGTGTCCAACTGGACCGCCGTGGTGCCGCCGATCAGCACGTCCGAATCGATCTCAGCCAACTCGCCCCGCAGCCGTTCTACGGCGTCCTGGGCCTCACCGGAGTCGGTGTTGTAGGCCAGGGTGGCCTGAATCAGCACCTGACCGTTGTCCACGGTCGGCTCGGCGTTGGCCAGCGGGCCGGCCGGGGGCGCAGGGTAAGGCAACGTGCCGCTCGGGGTGTCCTTGGCGTTGAACGCGACGGAGGCGACGTCGTCGTCCCCGTCGAGCTTCTCCGCGATGGCCTCGCCGTGCTCCTCAGAGGCGAGCACGTACGTGGGGTCGCCGGAACCGCCCGGGAAGTGGCGATCGATGATGGCCAAGCCATCGCGAGCCTCGGACTCTCCCAACACGAATTCGGATTCGGGGACGCCGCCGGCGTCCAGCTGCGACGCACCGACCGCGGCGATGCCCAAGCCGATGGCGCAGATGATCCAGACGGTGCGGGACTTGCGATCCACCAGGCGGGCGACGGCGGGCCACAGCCCCTTCTTGTGCTCGAGGTCATCGGCCTGTTGGTGCGCCTCGGGGACGGTTTCTACCTTGGGGATGCGGGGCCACATGGCCACGCGGCCGAAGATCGCCAGAAGGGCGGGCAAGAGGGTCAGACCCGCGAGAATGGCAAAGACGACACCAATGGCGGTGACCGGACCGAGCGACCGGTTGGACTCAAGAGCGGACAGCAGAAGGCACAGCAGACCCGCGATCACCGTGGTACCGGAGGCCATGACCGCAGGGAACGTGCCCTTCCACGCCACACGCGTGGCGTGCCAACGGGACTCGGTCTGGTGGAGTGCTTCGCGGAACCGTGCGGTGTACAGCAGGCCGTAGTCGGTGGCCGCACCGATCACGATGATGGACAGGATGCCCTGCGTCTGACCACTCAGGGTGATGAT
>JAKDKI010000052.1 GCA_030453435.1 Kocuria sp. | reverse complement strand
GAATGGATCCTGCGCCTGGTGCACTCCACGTGGGGCAAGATCGTGACCCACCCGATCTTCGCCGCGGCCAACTTCGCGTTCTCGATCGTGCTGTTCTACTTCACCGACCTGTTCCGCGTGACGCTGCGCTATCACGTGGGCCACGAGTTCATGATGATCCACTTCTTGTTCACCGGGTACATGTTCGCCCTGGTGCTCATCGGAATCGACCCGATCCCCAAGCGGCCCACCTACCCCATGCGCTTGGTGTTGCTGCTGGCCACCATGGCCGCGCACGCGTTCATCGGCATCTCCATCATGAGTATGACCGCGGTCTTACAGGCCGATTGGTTCGGCAACATGGGTCGCCCGTGGGGCCCCAGTGCGCTGGAGGATCAGGAGCTCGGCGGCATGCTCATGTGGGGCATCGGCGAATTCCCCACGTTCTTGCTCGCAGTGATCGTAGCCATCATGTGGGCGCTGGAGGGCACCAAGGAGAACCGCCGGGTGGACCGTCAAGCGGACCGCACCGATGACGCGGAGCTCAAGGCCTACAACGAAATGATGGCCAACCTCGCCGAACAGGACGAACGACGCCGCCGCTGACCTACCAGCGCCCGTCTCGGACCGGGCCCGTCGCGAGGCCGGCCGGCCCCCGGGGGCGCGCACGAGCGGCGTCGTCGTCCGTGGCGCGGGTGCCGGACGCGCGTCACAGACCGCAACGCGCGTACCCGGGAAGATGCGCGTGGCGGCTAACGTTGACCTGAAAGACCCGATTTTGCATGCCTGGAAGGACTCATCACACTGTGAAGACACAGCGGAGCACTACCCCCGTACGAGCTTCCGAGCTCACCGGCCGCGCCTGGCTCAACACCGGCGACCGGCAGCTGGATCTGGAGGCCCTGCGCGGCAAGATCGTGGTGTTGGACTTCTGGTCCTTCTGCTGCATCAACTGCCTGCACGTGCTGGACGAGCTGCGCCCGCTCGAGGAGAAGTACTCGGACGTGCTCGTGACCGTGGGCGTGCACTCGCCCAAGTTCGAGCACGAGGCCGATCCGCAGGCGCTGGCCGCCGCAGTGGATCGCTACGAGATCACCCACCCCGTGCTGGACGATCCCGAGCTCAAGACCTGGGACGCGTACACCGCGCGTGCCTGGCCGACCCTGGTGGTGCTGGACCCGGAGGGTTATATCGTGGCGCACCTGTCCGGTGAGGGCCATGTCCAGGGCCTGGAATCGTTGGTTGAAGAGCTCGTGGCCGAACACGACGCCAAGGGCACCCTGCACCGCGGCGACGGGCCCTACGTACCGCGCCCGCGTCCCGAGGGAGACCTGCGCTTCCCGGGCAAATCTGTGCGGCTGCCGGACGGATCCTTCCTGGTCACCGACACCGGCCACCACCGCCTGGTGCAGCTCGAGGACGACCTCACCACGGTGCGCCGCGCCATCGGCTCCGGAACCAAGGGCTGGGCGGACGGTCCCGCGGATGTCGCCCGGTTCAACGAGCCCCAGGGCGTTGCGCTGCTGCCCGAATCCATGCGTGCGGACCTGGGGTACGACCTGATCGTCGCGGACACCGTGAACCACCGCTTGCGCGGCGTTGAACTGTCCACGGGCAAGGTGCGCACCCTGGCCGGTAACGGCGTGCAGCGCCTCCTGGACGATGCCCGCGCTCGCGGCGTGGACCCCAACGAGATCCCCGCCGACGCCGTTCCCACGGACGTGGCGCTGTCCTCACCGTGGGACGTGCTGTGGTCCACCGCCGCGGACACCCTGGTGATCGCTATGGCCGGCACCCACCAGTTGTTCTCCTTCGACCCGCGCACCGGCCAGGTGGCCGTGCTCGCCGGCACCGGTGATGAGGGCCTGCGCGACGGCGCTGCGACCGAATCCTGGTTCGCCCAGCCCTCGGGTCTGGCCGAGGATTCCGCCGGAACGGTGTGGGTCGCGGACTCCGAGTCCTCGGCGTTGCGTCGCGTGCGCTTCGACGAGTCCGGTGCGGTGACGTCCGTGGACAGCCCGATCGGTGAGGGTCTGTTCGACTTCGGCTTCCGTGACGGCGCCGCGGACCAGGCCCGCCTGCAGCACTGCCTGGGCGTGGCCGTGCTGCCCGACAACTCGGTGGCGATTGCGGACACCTACAACGGTGCGATCCGCCGCTACGACCCCTCGACCCATAAGGTCTCCACGCTGACCCGCGGGCTGGCCGAGCCCTCCGGCGTGATCCTCGATTCCTCGGACGAGCAGCCCGTCATGGTGGTCGTGGAGGCCAACTCCCACCGCTTGGTGCGCGTTCCGGTCCCCAAGGACGCCCAGACCGTGGACGAGGGCGCGGCTCAGATGCAGCGTAAGCGCACTCCGATCGCCCCCGGAGACTTGGACCTGGTGGTCCGGTTCTCCGCTCCCGCCGGCCAGAAATTGGACACCCGTTGGGGCGATCCCACGCAGTTGAAGGTCTCGTCCTCCCCGGCCGAAGCGCTCGTTGACGGCGATGGCACCGCACAGGGCCTGACCCGCACGCTGCGCCTGGCCGACGGCGTGACCGAGGGCGTTCTGCACATCACCGCCCGTGCGGCCGCGTGTGACGGTTCCCCGGACGGAGAGATCCCCGAGCACGCAGCGTGCCACCTGTACCAGCAGGACTGGGGCATCCCGTTCACGGTTTCCGCTGATGCCGAGTCCGAGTTGACCCTGGAGCTGCGCGGTCTCGACTGAGCCGCTGCTGATCGGTGAGCTGGGGAGGGCCGCTATCGTCCGTGAGACGGTAGCGGCCCTCCCTCGTGTCAGTCGTGCCTCTTGGGGCCGTGCTCCGAGCCGGGGTGGCCCACACGTTTCAGCGGTGGCGAGTCAGTGCTTGGAGGTGACCGTGGCCTCGTCCTCGGTCACGTCCAGGTGTGCCTTGAACGTGAACGGTACTTCTTCGGAGACCTTGCTGGTCTTTCCATCGAACAGGTCGACCGAGGTGAACTCGATCTTGGCCTTGCCCGGGTTGTCCATGAGGGCCCACCGATCCGCGTTGGGCCCGCCCAATCGCACCTCGGGCTTGGGATACTCGGTGATGGTCCACTTCACGTTGTCCTGGACACGCCCCGAGAACTCGTAATAGAACGGGCAGCCCGCCGGGTACAGGGAGTCCTGCTCGGCGCATTCGTCCAGGTAGCTCTTGGTCTGCTCCCTGACCTGGGTTTTCAGTTCGTCCGAAGGAGTTGCCTCGAGCTGGAGCGTGGTCTCGTCGGCAGGGTCGGGCACCAAGGTCTGCTCGGGTTCAGCGGCCACCATGGGGAGGAGTAGGAGCCGGTGTAGATCCCGGGGTAGAAGACCGCAAAGTCACGCGCGGAATCGGTCAGCGCCACGGATTCCCCGTTGATGTCCACCGCGGTGGAGCCGGGCATGGTCACGTGCATCGTGGGCAAGGTGGAGCGGTCGAAATCCCAGACCGTGAAGAAACCCCACTGGGTGTCCGCGGGATGCAGGGTGAACTCGGAACTGTGCTCCTGACCGTCCAGCGTGTAGTCGGCGCGCACCACGGCTTGGTCGCTGGAGTAGGACACGGTCGAGATCGCCACGTCGTCCAATTTCTCCGCGGCCGCCTCCAACGGGTCACCGTCCAGCAGGGCCGCGTTGGAATCGGGGACCTCCGCGTTGAGCGCGCCGAGCGCTGCAGCGCCGTCGCCGGCCTGGAGTGCGTCGAAATAGGCCTTGACATCGGTTTCCGGGCCGTACTGGTACTTGTTGACCAGGGCGATCGTGACCGCCGCGGCAGCGACCGAGAGCACGATGAGAAACAGCCACGCCCCTACGGCCTTCAATACGCGGTCGGTTGATTCCATGAATCATCACGTTAGCCCATTGGATCGGATGAGACCCAAGTCGGTGTAATACGACATTTTGCCCGTCAAGGTCCGCGACGCCGGCCGGTTAAGCTGGTGCGGGTCCACACCGACGTTCGCGGGAGAATCTCAGCACACCATGGCAGAAACAGTCCGACAGGTACCGGAGAAGTATTCGGCTCCGCAGCACGTCTTCCACCCGCGCATCACCTCGTACGGCCGCAGGATCTGGGCCGCAGTTCCGCCGCTGATGCTGGTGGCCGTGGCCCTGCTCGCGCTCTACTACCGACGCCCGCGGGGACCCGTCATTGCGGTGCTCATCGTCTTGGCACTGGTGGGCGGGGTCATCGCCTACGGATACTTGCGCCCCGCGCTGACCGTGATCACACAGACCCACTTCTTGAAGTCGCGCTGGATCGGTTTCCATGCGGTACCCCGCGACCGAGTGCACCAGGTGGTGACGGTGGACCAGCTCCTCCCACCGCGCCCCAAGCCCGGTAAACCACGAGGTCGGCCCTATTTGTGGCTCGTCACCGAGACCGGTAAACGGGCCATGGCCCTGGACGGCATTGTGTGGGACACAGCTTCACTCAAGAGTTTCGCCGATCTGTCCGGCGCGCAGCACGTGAACTTCAAACAGGCCACGCCCGAGCAGGTCAGCAAGCACTGGCCCAAGCTGGTCGCCTGGCACGTGCGCTATCCGCGCTTGCGGTACGCGGCCTCATCGCTGGCCCTCGTGCTCGTGATCGTGCTGGTGGTGTGGTTGACCTTCGTCCAGACCACGTTCCAGTAGCCACTGCACAAACGCCGACGCCGCGGTGAGAGTCCCTGGGGAGTCTCACCGCGGCGTCGGCGGTTCTATTGCGTTCGGTGCGTGTCAGGCGGGGGTGCTGCCGCCCTGGCCCTGCCCTTGCCACGGGGCGTCGCCGGCGCGGTGGCGGCCACCGGCCTCCGAACCGTCACCGGTCACGTCACGATCACCGGTGACGTTGCGATCGTCGGCGGGGCCGCGATCACCGGTGTTCGCGCGACGGGTATCGGCCTGGCGGTCGCCCTTGGGAGCCGCACCGTTGTTGCGATCGGTGGTGTTCCCATCGCGGTCGGCCTTCTGACGCGCGCGCTCGATCTCGGCCTCGCGCTCCTCGGTGGCTTCGCGGGTCAGTTCCGCACCGGCCTGCTCGTCACGGGTGAGGTTTTCACCGGTCTCGGGGTCGAACACGTGCATGCGGCGGGCATCCAGCCAAATGTTGGCCGCCGTGCCACCACGGATGCGGGAGGAAGCGTCCAGGGACACGACCACCTGCGAGGGCATCTCGTCCGCGTCCAGGTCCTTGGCCAGCTCATCCAGCTTGTGCTTGACGGCCTGATCCTGCTCGAACTGGATGTAGCCGTACTGCTGGTTACCCAGCCACTCGGTGTGGGTGAACTCGGCCTCGAACGTGGTGCCGTGGGGCACCTTGGCCTCGTCCACGAACTTGGAGTCCTCGAAGTGCTCGGGGCGCAGACCCAACAGCACAATGTCGTTCTTGCCCGACAACTTCTGCTGCACTCGCTCCGGAACGTCGATGTCACCAATGGGCGTCTTGAACACGTTGCCCTCGATGCGCGCCGGCAAGAAGTTCATGGACGGCGCTCCGATGAAGCCCGCCACGAACAGGTTGACCGGCTGTTCGTACAGCTCACGCGGTGATGCGATCTGCTGCAGCACGCCCTTCTTCAGCACGGCCACGCGGTCGCCCAGGGTCATTGCCTCGGTCTGGTCGTGGGTCACGTAGATGGACGTGATGCCCATCCGGCGCTGCAACTGGGCGATCTCCGTACGCATCTGGCCACGGAGCTTGGCGTCCAGGTTGGACAGCGGCTCGTCGAACAGGAACGCATCTGCGTCACGCACGATGGCGCGGCCCATGGCCACACGCTGACGCTGACCACCGGACAGGTTGGCCGGCTTGCGCTCCAGGTGCTCGTCCAGATCCAGAGTCTCCGAGGCCGCGCGGACCTTACGGTCGATCTCGTCGTTGGAGAATTGGCCCTTGGACAGCCGCAGCGGGAACGCGATGTTCTCGTAAACCGTCAGGTGCGGGTACAGGGCGTAGTTCTGGAACACCATGGACAGGTTGCGGTCACGCGGCGCCTTGTCATTGACGCGCTCGCCGTCGATGAGCAACTCACCGCTGGTGATGTCCTCGAGACCCACGATCATGCGCAGGAGCGTGGACTTACCGCAGCCCGAGGGGCCCACGAGGATCAGGAATTCACCGTCGGCAATGTCGATCGAGACGTCATTGACCGCCGGAAAACCGTCGTCGTACTTCTTGACGAGGTTCTGCATGGTAATTGCTGCCATGTCTACTCAGTCCTAACTGTGATTGAGCTTGAAGTGTTGAGGGACCGGCGGGATCAACCCTTGACCGCGCCCTGGGTCAAACCGGAAACGATCTGGCGCTGGAAGGCCAGCACCAACAGCACCACGGGAATGGTCACGATGATGGCCGCAGCGGAAATGGCACCGGCGGGATCCTCGAACTGCGAGTCACCCGTGAAGAACGCCAAAGCTGCGGGGACCGGTCGTGCGGCCGACGTGGAGGTCAAACCAATGCCGTACACGAAGTCGTTCCACGCAATGAAGAACGCAATGATCGCGGTGGTGAACACACCGGGCGCGGTCAACGGGACGATCACCTTGCGGAACGCCTGCCAGGTGGAGGCGCCGTCAACCTGTGCCGCGCGCTCCAGGTCCCACGGGATCTGCTGGAAGAAAGCCGCCAGCGTCCAGATGGAGATCGGGAGAGTCAGGGACAGGTAAGGAATGATCAGACCGAGCCAGGTGTCGTACAGACCCACCTGACGCCACAGGTTGAACAGCGGCGTCACGATGGAGATCACCGGGAACATGGACACCATCAACGCGGTGGTGAGAATGATGCGCTTACCCGGGAAATCCAGTCGTGCAATGGCGTAGGCGCACAGGGTGGCCAACACCACTGCGATGAAGGTGGCGATCAATGAGATGCCAATCGAGTTGCGCAGTGCCGGCAGGAACAGGTCCTGCGCGTCACCCACGAAGATCTGCTCGTAGTTGTCCGTGACGAACTCGGCGGGTATGAACTTGCCGGAGCTCAGATCGGCCGGGGTCTTGAACGAGGTCATCAGGATGGACAGCACCGGGAACAGTGCGTAGATCAGCACCAATACGGTGACGATGGCCCATCCGACTTTTTGCTTAGTGCTCAACATGGCGGATTACCTGCCCTTCCCATTGCCGGCCAGATCCACCTTGAAGACCTTGATTGCCACGAATGCTATGAGCATCACGCACAGGAACAAGATCACGGAGATCGCCGAGCCGAGACCAATTTCCAGGCGTCCGATGGAGGTGCGATACGCGAGCAGCGAGAGCGCCTCCGTACCGTACTGGCCCTGGGTCATGATGAAAATATTGTCGAAGATGCGGAACGCATCCAGCGCGCGGAACACCACGGCCACCATGATGGCGGCCTTCATGTTCGGCAGGATCACCTTGGTCAGACGCTGCCATGCGGATGCGCCGTCAACACGAGCTGCCTCAGTGAGTTCACCCGGGACCTGAGCCAGGCCGGAGAGCAGCAGCAGCGAGATGAACGGTGTGGTCTTCCAGATCTCGGAGGCCATGATGATACTCAAAGCCGGGCCTGCCGAGGAGAACCAGTTGAAGTCGGGGCCAATACCGGGCACCCAGTCGAACCAGTTGTTCACGTAACCGGTGGTGATGTCGAACGCGTAGAACCACGCGAACGCGGAGACCACGGTGATGATGCCGTAGGGCACCAGGATCGCGGTGCGCAGCAGACCACGGGTGGCCTTGATGGCGCTGTGCATGACAAGCGCGAGCGCCAGGCCAAGCACGAGTTCCACGCCCACGGTGACCACGGTGATCAACAGGGTGACACCCAGGTCTCGCCAGAAGACGATGTCGGAAAAGACCGTGACGTAGTTGCCCAGGAATACGAATTCCTTGTCACCCGGAGCCGTGAGGCGGAAGGAGAACAGGGAGTCGTAAATCGCCTGCACGATGGGGTACAGGGTCACGAGCAACATGACCAGGAATGCGGGACCGGCCAGCAACCAACCCAGCTTGCGCTCCGATTTGGCCCGGTCCGAAATCTGCCGCTTGGCCTTGGGTGCCGTGGCCGACTGAGGTGATTGGGTCGAAGAGTCGACTGTAGTACTCACAGCAGCGCATCTCCCTTCAGGACTTCCTCAATAAAGGTGGCGGTCTCCTTGGGAGTGTTCTCGTTTACTTCCTGAGGAGGAGTCCACTCCTGCTGAATGGCGGTGGAAATCTCGTTGTAGTACGGAGTTTGCGGGCGCGGTGCCGCGTTGTCCAGAGATTCCCGGATGACCGGGGCCATGGGGTAGGCCTCCCGCACCGCGGGATCGTCGAAGGCCTTCGCGGAGGACGGCGGGTTGCCGTTGGTCGCGAAGTACTGGGACTGGTGTTCGGGAGTGACGATGCACTCCACGGCCTCCCACGCGAGGTCCTGGTTCAGGGAGTCGGCACCCACGCCGATGTTGATGCCGCCCAGCGGGGCGGCCGACTGGGTGTCCGCGTTCACGCGGGGGTACTGGGTCCACCCGATGTCGTCGACCATGGCCTTGTCCAAGGAGCCGTCCTCGACGGCGCCGTTGGAAGCTGCCCAGACGAACGGCCAGTTCACCATGAAGGAACCGTCGTCGCCTTGGAACTGGATCATGGAGGCGTTCTCGTCCTCGGTGGGAAGCCCGGGTCCGCCCAGGCCGTCCTTGCCGATAGTGCCGATGATCTCGGCGGCCTTCTGGCCGGCTTCGGTATCGAGCGTGATATCCGCGTCCTGGCCCTCTTCAGCGGCGGTGATGATCTCTCCGTCCGCCGATTCGATCAGAGCGTTGACCCACACGGTCATGGACTCCGCCTGGGTTCCCTGGACACCCAAGTACTTGTCCTGGTCTCGTGCGGCCTTGATGATCTGATCCCAGGTCACGGGTTTGGACATGTCCAGGCCCGCGGCTTCCGCTACCGACTTGCGGTACCAGAGCAATTGCGTGTTGGCCCAGAACGGAACGGCCACGACCTCGCCGTTCCACTTGGCGCCCTCGAGCGGGCCCTCCAACGTATCGGCGGTGGCCCGTTCGACCACATCCGCCGGTGGCTTGGCCAGGAACCCGGGCTCGGCGAGTTCGGGTACGAACGGCGGGTCCAGGCTCATGATGTCCATGGACGTGTCACCGGCTGCCAGACGACGGGCCAACTGCTCGCGCTGCGACGATGCATCGCGGGGCAGCAGGGACGTCTCGATCTTGTACTTCCCGTCCGACGCCGCGGAGCACTGTTCCGCGATCTCGGCCTGGCCGCCGTCATCCGGGTTGATATACCACGTGAGCGTGGGTGGACCCGATTCCTGCGAACCGCACGCGGTCAGCAACATTGCTGACGCGCCCGCGAGCGCTACTGCGCCTCGGATCCGGCGCCCCCTCCGCGCCGTGCGTGGTGTGTGAGTGGCTTTCACTATGTTTCCTCCCCTGTGGCAAGGTCATGCACTGGGCAGTGAGCCCGTGGACCCGAGGAGGGTCAGCAGGCTGCTCAGCTTGTACTCAGTCTATTGGTGGGGCATTTCACACCGACTGACCGACGCGATCACGAAAGAACTACGGCAATGATTGCCATGGTGACCATCGAGAACACTGTGGTGACCAATACTGTGTCACGGCTCACAGTGGTTGCGCGGTTATACCGTACCGCCGCGACATAGAGATTTTGCGCAGTGGGCAGAGACGCCATGATTACGGCGGCGTAGAGGGGGTGGCCTTCAAGGCCGAGTAAGAGCCCCAGAAGCAGTGCCAGCGCGGGGTGGACGAAGAGTTTTGCGAAGGACGCGATCAGGGTGTCCGTACGTTCGCGCTTGTCGGAAAGGGGTCGGGAGCCCACCAGCGACATGCCGAAAGCCAGCAGCATGGCGGGAATGCTGGCACCGGCCACCAGCTCGATGGGCTGCAATACCAAATCGGGTAATTGCCATCCGGTGGCCCCGAACAGAATGCCCAGCAGGGACCCGACGATCAGGGGGTTGGTGAAGGTGTTCTTGATGATCGACCACGGTGTGGGCCGGTGACCGTCCGTGAGCGTGTCCATGGCCGTGAGGTACAGCGGCGAGTTGATGGCCAATTGGAACAGCATCACGGGGGCCACTTGCGAGGCATCCCCCAGGACGAACATCGCGATGGGTATGCCTAGATTGGCGGCGTTCACCTGAGCGGCAGCTTGCGATCCCATGACCACGGTGGACGCATCGCGTTTGAGGGCGTACCGGGCGACCGCCGCATACAGGGCCATGGTCAACCAAGCCGAAACGGCGGCAATCAGGAGCGGCGTGGAAAACATCTGTGCGATGTCAGCTTGCGAAATGGTCAGGAAGAGCAGGGGCGGGGAGGCCACGTAGAAAGAGAGCTTGGACAGCACCACCTGCCCGTGGGGGCCCAGGAAACCGGAGCGGCCCACCAGGAAACCCACTCCGATGACGGTCCAGATGATGAAGAAACCGGAGAAAACGCCGCTCATGGACAAGACTCTTCAGCCGTGTCGAACCGCCAGTGGGGAACGGAGGTAAGCCTGCGGCAATTCACTCCGGACGCAGTAATCACCGTGAGCGCGATTAAAGTGCCGCTACAGCGGCGTCTTCCTGAGCTTCCGTGTGATCGCGGGCCTGTGGCGGGCGGACCATATCGCCGGTCACGGCATCCGCGGGGTCCGAACCCAGCGCCACGATCTTGTTGTTCTCGTCCACATGGACCACATGAGGGTTGTAGTTCTGGGCTTCTGCGGTGTCCATGAGCCCGTAGGAAATCAGGATCACCAGGTCACCGGGGTGCACCA
>JAKDKI010000317.1 GCA_030453435.1 Kocuria sp. | reverse complement strand
CCCGAGGCCGTGTTCTGGGCAGTTCAGGACGCACGGCGGGCGCTCGCGGACGACGCCGCTGCCGGGACCGGGTCTTCGGGCCGGGAGCGGGCGGCGTCGGCGAATGGGGCCGGGTCGGCTGGAGATGCGGCATCGGTGAAGGCTGCCGGTGAGTCTCCGGACGCCACCGCCGCGGCCACGCGCTGACGGCTGCCCATCTGACGTGGATGACTGACATGGACTGGCTGGATGCCCTGCAACACCTGCGCGGGGAGGGCTCCGCGGGCGTGCTCGTCACCGTGACCGAGGTGCGCGGGCACGCCCCCAGGGCACCCGGGGCCAAGATGGTCGTAGGCGAGTCGCAGACCTGGGACACCGTGGGTGGCGGGAACCTTGAGGCGACCGTGATCGAGCGGTCGCGCGAGTTGCTTCGCTCGGGGGCTGCCGAGCCCGAGAGCATGACCTTCTCACTCAATGAGCACGCCACCGTTGAGCACGGCCGACAGTGCTGCGGCGGCGTGGTCAGAGTGCTGCTCGAGCCGCAGCGTGCGCGGCCATCCGTCGCGGTCTTTGGAGTGGGGCACGTGGGTTACGAGCTGGCTCGAGTGCTGTCCCGCTTCCCGCTTCAACTGCACCTGGTGGACAGTCGGGCCGACCAGCTGGACCCCGACCGGTTCGCCGACGTCACCAACGGCACCGCGCAGGTCCACCTCCGTCACAGCCCCGTGCCGGAATCCACGCTGGCCGAGCTGCCTGCCGGTGCGCACGTGCTCATCATGAGTCACGACCATTCGGAGGATTTCATCCTGTGCGACGCCGCTCTGCGCCGGGGCGATCTGGGCACGGTGGGGCTGATCGGGTCCTCCGCCAAATGGTCGCGTTTCCGCAAGCGGTTGCGCGACGAAGGTCACGACGACGCCGCGATCAACCAGATCTCGTGTCCCATCGGCGTGCCGGGGATCCCCGGTAAGGAGCCAGCGGCCATCGCGGTGAGCGTTGCGGCGGATCTGCTGCGGGTGTTCGAGGGAGCCCGGGCGACTGGTTCGTAAGGTGACCTTGACATATGCGGCATTGGGCATGCGGATAATGCGGTGGGAGGGCGTTCGCTGGGCCTCGCGTAGGTGAGGTATGGGGCGCCGGGGGAGAGCGGCGTCGTCGTCAGAAAAGTGGCGTGGAGGTGACGCTGAAACCCGAGCCTCGTTTGGGGCTGCCACTGGACGGGAACGTGGTGGCGTTGAGATAGATGACACTAGTTCCATAACCCTGCACGGTGACGGAGCGGTACAGGGAGACGCCCGTGACGTGGGTGGAGCTGGTGCGAGTGGATCCGGCTAGATCGTAGGGCGACAGGCCAGTTGTGCCACATACCTGAGTCCCGTTCAGCCCACCTTGACAGGTTCCATCCGTGCGCCCCACGGTCCCGTTCGCGGGAACTCTACTGCCGTTGGTTCCGTTGTAGGTGTTGCCGTTGGAGAGTCTGAACCGTGATGTGCCACCGCTGTTGTTGGAGCCAATGGAACCGGAGGTGACGCCGCAGGCGGCGGCGTCCGCGCTGATCTTGAAACCGAAGTCCAGGTAGACCAGCCTGTTCAGGACTCCGCCCTGGACTTCGGACGTGACGTTGATGTACGTGACCTCGAAAGCAGCTGCGGGCAGGGGCTGTCCGCGGACAAAACGTTGGCACTGCGGGGATGCAGCAATGGCCGGGGCAGCGGCGGATGCGATAACCACGGGAGCAGCCCAGACGGTGCCTTTGGCGAGTGTTCGGCGGGAGATCGTCATGGGGGACTTTCACAGATAGAAGTCATTCCATGTAAACACATAAACGTTGCTTGATACACCCGGGTGGGGAATGCGACAAGGCGCAATTCTCTCCGCACCGCTTCCTGGACCTGCCGATCCGCTCCCTTGATCTTGTTGGTCAAGCCTCCGGGCTCAGGCCTTCAAACGATCCCGGTAACCCCGGAAACGCGCGGGAATCTGGTCCTCCCGTAGGTCGAGAACCGCTTGCTCGGAGCCGAGGCGTGCGGCCGCTTCGTAGTACCAGCACTTGTACTCGACGATCTCCAGGGTGTGTTGGAGCTGTTCCATTTGTTCGAGTACCGAGGTCCGGCAGTTCTGGAACAGCTCCTGGCGCTGCTTGAGCGTCTCATCACCTTGCTGGTACCACTGCATGAATTGGCGAATCTCGCTGATGTGAAGCCCGGATTGCTTCAGGCAGTCGATGACTTTGAGGGCCTCGAGGTCCTTGTCTTCGAACGCTCGTCGTCCGCCGGCGCCGCGGGACAGCTCCGGGAGCAACCCCTCCTTGTCGTAGTAGCGCATGGTCGAGGCCGGAACACCCAGTAGTTCTGCGGTCTCTCCGATGGTGTAGGTCATGGCGTCTCCAAAAACTTTTGCCGGGTCCTTGACTTGAAGTGAACTTCAACTGTGACTATCAAACCACTGACCAAGATTTTGAGGAGAGCACCATGCGCGGAGTAGTACTGCACGGACCGGGCGACGTCCGGGTGGAAGAACGCGAAGATCCCACCATCCAGGAACCCACGGACGCGGTCATCAAGATCGTCGCCGCGTGCGTATGCGGTTCCGACTTGTGGCCCTACCGCGGCGCAGACCCCGCCGAGAACCAGCTCATGGGTCACGAATACGTGGGAGTGGTCGAGCAGATCGGTGACGACGTCAAGACCGTGAAGCCCGGTGATTTCGTAGTCGGCTCGTTCGTCATCTCGGACAACACGTGCCCCATCTGCACCAACGGGTATCAGTCCCGCTGCGTCAACGGTATTTTCGTCGATGGCCAGATTGGGACCCAGGCCGAGTACGCGCGCATTCCCTACGCCGACGGCACTCTGGTCGCCACCCCCGGCCAGCCCGACGACGATCTGATCCCCTCACTGCTCGCAGCCTCCGACGTGCTGGGAACCGGATGGTTCGGAGCTGTGGCAGCCGAGGTGGGACCGGGCAAGTCTGTTGCGGTAGTCGGGGACGGCGCCGTCGGCCTCATGGGAGTGCTGGCCGCCAAGCAACTGGGAGCGGAGAAAATCATCGCGATGAGTCGCCACGAGTCCCGCCAGAAGCTCGCCAAGGAATTCGGGGCCACGGACATCGTGGAGGAGCGTGGCGAGGCCGGCGTCGAGAAAATCAAGGAGCTCACCGACGGGCTGGGCGCGGACAGCGTGATCGAGGCTGTGGGCACCCAGGAATCCATGATGCAGGCTGTCCAGTCGACCCGGCCCGGCGGGCATGTGGGCTACGTGGGCGTCTCGCACGACGTCTTGCTCAACGGCCTGGAACTGTTCTTCGGGCTGGTGCACCTGCACGGCGGGCCCGCGCC
>JAKDKI010000316.1 GCA_030453435.1 Kocuria sp. | reverse complement strand
GCGTGAACAACCGGTTGAGCAGGCCGCGGGCGAACACGGTCAGGCAGATGAACGGTGCCTTGCCTGCCTCGGTCGGGCCCGGGTTGACGGTCGTGAAGGTGTAGTGGCCCTCGTTGTCCACAGCCACACGGCCGAATCCGGTGAAGGTGTAGCCGTCACGAATCAACGAACCGGTCTCCTGGGAGACGTTGCCGTTCTCGTCCGCCTGCCAGATTTCCAGCATGGAGTCCGGCACGGGAACGCCGTGGCCGTCGTACACGGTGCCGTGCAGTCGCACGGAACCGGGGTGCGAGCGATCCACCAGGTTCTCGCCGTTCTCGTACGGCAGTGCGTACCCGTAGAACGGGCCGATGGTCTGGCCCGGGGTGGGTACCAGGCGTTGGGTGTTCTCAGACATTGCTGTCATCCTCCGTCCAGGTCCGGTTGGAACCGCTCAACACGATGTCCCACTTGTAGCCCAGCAGCCACTCGTGCTCGGACACGTTGTGGTCGTAGTCGGCCACGAGGCGCTCACGGGCCTTGGGGTCAACGATCGACTGGTAAATGGGATCCAGCGCGAACAGCGGATCGCCCGGGAAGTACATCTGGGTGATCATGCGCTGGGTGAAGTCCGTGCCGAAGAGCGAGAAGTGCACGTGCGCCGGACGCCATGCGTTCTGGTGGTTCTTCCACGGGTACGGTCCGGGCTTGATGGTCACGAACGAGTAGGACCCGTCGTCACCGGTCAGGCAGCGACCCACGCCCGTGAAGTTCGGGTCGATGGGTGCGGGGTGCTGATCGCGCTTGTGGATGTAACGACCGGCAGCATTGGCCTGCCAGATCTCCACCAGCTGATTCCGTACGGGACGGCCGTCACCGTCCAGGATGCGGCCGGTGATGCGGATGCGCTCACCGATCGGCTCGCCACCGTCCTGAATGGTCAGGTCCGACTCGAGCTTGTGCACATCACGCTCACCGAAGGCCGGAGCGTAGAGCTCAATGGTCTCCGGATCCGTGTGGCGCGGGTCCTTGGTGGGGTGGCGCAGGATGGAGCTGCGGTAGGGCGCGTAGTCCAGCCGGGGCTGGGTCTCCGTGCGTCCGGACTCCTCGTACTGCTTGGTGATCTGGGCCATCTCGTGGTTGAGCTGGTCCTGGCTGTCAGCGGCGTCGTCGGCGCCTTTGGCCGTGAGCGGCTCGAAGGCGTCTTCTGGATTCTCAGCTGCCATGATTCATCTCCTTAGGGGACATAGCTGCGGTGGTTAGTGCGTGGCTCAGTTGTCCGGCCAGCCGGTGTAGCTTTCGGCGAAGTAAGCGGAGCCCCGTTCCGAACCGGTGATCGCCGCGAACTCGCCGCGGCGGCGCTTTTGATTGAAAGGATTCTCCCCCGGCTGGATGTGCATGAGGTTGGTGGCCCAGTACGAGAAATTCTGCGCCTTCCAAATGCGTTCCAGAGCCTTGGCCGAGTACTCCGCCAGACCGCTCTCGTCGCCCTTGTCGAAGAAGTCAATGATGGCCGGAGCCAGCACTCGCACGTCGCAGAAGGCCAGGTTCAGACCCTTGGCACCGGTGGGCGGGACAGTGTGTCCGGCATCCCCCACCAGGAACATGTTTCCGTAACGCAGCGGTTCGCACACGTAGGAACGGAAAGGCAGCACGGTCTTGTCGAAGATCTTCCCGCGCTGCAATTGCAGTCCGTCCGGACCGTCGATGCGGCGCTGCAGCTCAGCCCAGATGCGCTCGTCGTCCCAGTCGTCCACGTTCTCGTTGGGGTCGCACTGGAAGTACATGCGCTGCACAGTGTCACTGCGCTGCGAAATCAGAGCGAAGCCGTGCTCCGAGTTCGCGTAGATCAGTTCGGGTGCCGAGGCCGGGGCCTCGCACAGGATGCCGAACCACGCGAACGGGTACTCGATGAAGTTGTCAGTGCGAATGTCCTCGGGGATCTGGCGCTTGGAGATGCCCTTGGAACCGTCCGCACCGACCAGGATCTTGCAGCGGATCTCAAGCTCTTCCCCGTCAGCGGTGGTGCACAGGATCTTGGGCTGGTCAGAGGTGAGGTCTGCGATCTGAGTATCCGTGACCTCGTAACGGACGTCGCCACCGTCGCGCTTGCGAGCCGCCGCCAGATCGACGAACACCTCGTTCTGGGGGTAGAGCCATACGGACTCCCCCACGAGCTTCTGGAAATCGATGCGGTGGCTGACACCCTCGAAGCGCAACGTGGTGCCCTCGTGTTCGTGGCCTTCCGTCAGGACGCGGCCGTCCACGCCGGAGTCCGCCAGCATCTTGACGGTGCCCGCCTCGAGAATGCCGGCGCGGTGGGTGTTCGCGATTTCGTCGTGGGAACGCTTCTCCACGACCACGCTGTCGATGCCTGCCTTGTACAGCAGGTGGGAAAGCATCAGCCCGGCGGGACCTGCGCCCACAATGCCGACCTGGGTTTCCACGATTGTTCGCTCTTTGACCATGTGTCCTCCTTGCGCACGTGTGACTCACATTATGCGTGGCGGACATGGCTCGCATCACAGTGCTTCCATTGAATGGAATGGCGCATTCGAAAGCCGCTGGCGACACAGGCCCGTCAATCGTTCATGCGAGGCGCAAGTTGGTGATGCAAGTGGGATCGTCCTCGTTTTTAGTCGAGATGCTTGCGGTTCCGATCTGACCTGCGTGACTAATTCTGAGCGTGGCGTCTATATCACGCGGTACCCAAAGTCCAAGGAAGCCATTGTCGTACGTCTTGCGCACTTCATCGACAAGAACCTCACCGCTGCCGCTCGTGAGTCTGACCTGCACGTCCGTGTTACCCAGCTCGCCGACACAAGTAGTCAGGCTATGAAAATAACAATCGTGTGTCTGGCTCTTGTAAGGAGCGATTGAGACATACATCCCATCCTCAGGCAGGGGGAGCCGAGCCTCGCGCTGCTGCGTGTCAGAAAGCACGACCGCATCAGGCTGCACTGACGCCTGCAGGCCAGCGGGCCGATTGGAAACAGGCATAGTGTCCAAGCGCTCAATGACTTCCGCCGCACCAAGTCCTTCCAAGCCATGGTTAGCCAAGAGGTCACTCTTTACTGCAAGGTCACCCGACGATGTAGGCACTGCCTCAGGGGCAGATATTGTGCAGCCCGAGAGTGCAAGAGCGGATGCGAAACAGACTGCCGAAGATGCAAGAATCAGCTTCTGTCGACGGCCTGACTGAAGCTTAGTCATGCGGTGCTCCTCCAATGAACTGGCACGTACACACATCATCTTATTCCGACCGGAGCAGTTTCCATCGACCCTGAACCCGCGCCAACCCCTTTGACTCCATGCACTCGCCCGCTTGACCGTGGACCCCCCTTGGCAG
>JAKDKI010000315.1 GCA_030453435.1 Kocuria sp. | reverse complement strand
CGGAGCAGAACCCGGATCTGAAGGTCACCCGTCACGCGTTCCTGGGTCGCCCGGGTCGTGTGCTGGTGCAGGCAACCCGCACCGCAGATCTCGTGGTGGTCGGCTCCCGCGGCATCGGTGGCTTCACCGGTCTGCTGCTCGGCTCCGTGTCCCAGTCGGTACTCGGCGCAGCTGCCGGTCCCGTCATGGTGGTTCCCAGCGGCAAGTGAGCCCCAACGGCATCCATTCACTACACACAGAAACAGGTGCGAAACAGATGTCACAACGAATCGTGGCGGCATATGACGGCTCCGACTACAGCGAACGCGCGTTGGACTGGGCCATCCAGGAAGCAGCAGCTCAGGAGATCCCACTGAAGATCGTGGTCTCCACCGGTCGCCCCGTGGGTGTGGATCAGTCCCTGTACGGACCTTTCCTGGATGCAGTGCAGGAAGAATCCGAGAAGCTCGCCCGCGCGGCGGTGGCCAAGGCCAAGGATGCCGGTGTGCAGGTGCAGGGCATCATCGAGCGCGGTGACGCCGCCGGCGTGATCGTGTACGAAGCCAAGGATTCCTCCCTGGTGGTCATGGGTAAGCGTGGTCGCCACGGTGTACGTGGTCGCGTTGGTTCGGTGTCCGCCGCTACCGCCTCCCACTCGCCGGTGCCCGTGGTGATCCTGCCCGAGAGCTGGAACCCGGCTCAGCGCGAATCCCGCCCGGAGGATGAGTCCTTCGAGGGCACCGTGGTGGTTGGTGTGGACAAGCTCGGCGCCAAGAACCTGGCCGTGAAGGTCGCCGCCGATTACGCCCGCGCTCACGGGCTTACCCTCGCGGTGGTCAGCGTGGTTCCGACCACCAGCTACCTGCCCATGAACTCCTCCGAGTTGGAGCGTGCGGTGCAGGAGCAGCTGTTGGCCCCGGCCAAGGAACTCACCGAGCAGGTGGCCGAGGAACTGCGCGGCCACTACACCGACCTGAACATTGTGACCCGTGTGCTGCAGGGCCGCCCGGCCGATGCCCTGGTGGATGCTTCCCGCACCGCGGACCTGCTGGTCATGGGTTCGCGCGGCTACGGCGGTTTCCGCGGTCTACTCATGGGCTCGGTCTCCCAGTCGGTGCTGGCCGATACCGAATCCCCGTTGATGATCGTGCCCAACCGCGAAAGCTAGGCAACGTAGCGCGGGCTAGTCTCCGTGCGACGTCGGCGCCCTGTCTCCACCGTGAGGCGGGGCGCCGTTTTCATGCTCCGGGCTGATCCATGGTGGGGCACCGGATGCCTACGCTGGGATCAGTCGTACTCAAGGAGGCATCATGCGCACCCTGACGAGCCTGCGTTCCAGCCACCTCACGCGGTGGTTCGTACTCACTCTTTTCGCGTTCCTCGCTGCGGTATCCCTGGTAGTTTGGTCCGCCGACGCCGCTCGCGCCGCCCAAGTGCCACCGCGCCCGGACTCCGGAGCGGTATTGGACCAAGCCGACATCCTCTCCGACGGGGATGAGCAGCAGATCAACGAGCGGATCGGCCGCGGTAACGAGGAGAACGAGTACATCCGTGCGGCTGTGCTGACGGTCGACGGCGTCGACGGTAATTTCGAAGACTTCACCCGGCAGACTGCTCAGGAATGGGGTGTGGGTGAGGCCGGTCGGAACAATGGAGTGCTGATCGTCGCGGACATGGATGAGCGTCAGTTACGCATCGAGGTCGCGGACGGTGCGCGGGAGGTGCTTTCAGACGACACCGCAGAAGTCATCATGGAGGACTACCTGGAACCCGGCTTCAAGGATGAGCAATACGGTCAGGCGTTCACGACGACCTTGGATTCGGTGTACGGCCAAGCCAACCCGGAGGCGGAGGCGCAGGCTGCCGCTGACCGCGAGCGGACGGGCAACATCGTCATGTGGGTGCTCCTCGGAATTGCGGGCCTGATCGTGGCCGTGGTGGCTGGATCCATCGCGTGGTGGAGCAAGGATCAGAAAAAGGTTCGTGAGCAAGCGGACCGCGAGATCGAGAGCTATCAGCGCGAGCACCCGGACGAGGAGATCTCGGATGAGGTGCGCAAGAAGTACTACAAGTACCGCTCCAACCACCGCAAGCCGCCCAAGGGCAGCAAGGAACCCCCCAAGGTGAAAGACCAGGACGGCGTGGAGCGGGACGTGCAGTACGCCCCCACGTTCCAGAGCTGGCTGCCGCTCTACGTGATGTACCCGGCCATCTACAGCGGCACCAACCACTCGATCTCGTCCAGCAGCACATCGGGCTCGTCCGGTTCAGCTGGCATGTCGTTCGGTGGCGGCGGAGGCTTCAGCGGCGGAGGCGCGTCGGGTAGTTTCTGACTCGGAACGCCGGGCCTGACGCGGTCCCGGGTGACATCTGGGGCACTGCTTCGCATGGCCGACATTTTTGGCAGAGGTCCGCAGCGATTCCGATGGAATCTCTGCGGACCTCTGCCACATATGTCAGGCGCCTCAAGCTTCCACGGGTGCCCGAGTCCGCACTAGTCCCAACAGCTCTTCGTGCACCGTGGTGTCCCCGGTGAGCTCCGGATGGAAGCTGATGGCCAGAATGTTGCCCTGCTGCACCGCCACTGCCTGGCCCTGATAACGGGCCAGCACCTCCACGCCGCCACCGGCTCGAGTCACAGCGGGTGCGCGGATGAAGGCCGCTCGGACGACGTCGCCCGGGGCCTTCCCGGCGTCGGTCGCCGCATCACGCGGACCGGTTGCCGCGTTTCGACTCGGATCGGCGTCAACAGGCGCGGCGCCGTCACTAGAGTCCAAAAGTGAGGAAGAACGGAACCCCGCCCACTCCAACGAAACCTCCGCTGAGTCGACCTGCGAACCAAACGCGTTCCGGGCCACCGTCACATCCAGAACGCCCAGAGATTGCTGGCCGGGTGCGGGATCCTCAATCCGCGTGGCCAGCAGGATGAGCCCGGCGCACGTACCCAGAACCGGCAACCCCGCCGCGATCACTTCCCGCAGCGGATCGAACAGCCCGAACGTCCGGCACAGTCGATCCGTGGTGGAGGACTCACCCCCGGGGAGGACGAGGGCGTCGATGACCGGAGCGCCGTCGTCCCCCACGAGATCGGAAGCGGACCGGACGCGCACCGCCCGAGCACCCAGCGACTCGAGCATCGCCAGGTGCTCGGCCACTCCGCCCTGTAGGGCGAGAACGCCGACGACCGGTTGGGTCACCAGCCGCGCTCCGCGAGACGGTGCGGCGCGGCCAAATCGGCCACGTTGATGCCGACCATGGCTTCGCCCAGGCCGCGGGAGGCCTCGGCGATGCGGGCGGGGTCGTCGTAGTAGGCGGTCGCGGCCACGATGGCACGGGCGCGCTCGGCAGGATTGC
>JAKDKI010000314.1 GCA_030453435.1 Kocuria sp. | reverse complement strand
GCCGCCCAGGGCGTGGAAGGCCTCGATGTGTCCTTCGAGGAAGGCCTCCTGTCCGCCGGTCGGGTAGACGCGGTGGATGGCCTTGCCGGAGTGGGACAGGCGGTAGACGAACATGTGGCACTTGGTCTTGACGCCGTCGAGGATGACGTAGACCTCGCCGAAGTCGACCTCGGCCTCGGCGCCGGGGGCGTGGTCCTGCGGCACCATCGCTTCCACCCGGCGCATCACCGGTCAGGCCAATGGCTCCAGGGTGCCGAGCACCTCGTTGAAGGCCTCGGTGCTGGACGGGTGGGTCCAGATCCCGTCGCGCAGGTCGGAGACCTTGGCGCCCAGCCGGATGGCCAGGGCGACCATGTTGACCAGCTCCTGGGAGTCGATGGAGAAGATCGTCGCGCCGAGGATCTCTTGGCTGTCGGCGTCGACGAACAGCTTGAACAGGCCGTGGGTCTCGCCGACGATCTTCGGCCGGGGCATGGCGGCGATCTTCGCCACCTCCTTCTTCGCCATCAGGACGTTGCGGCCGGACTTGCGGGCCTGGGTCTCGTCCATGCCCACCATCGACAGCGGCGGGGTGATGAAGGTGGTGTTCGGCACCGCCACGCGGTCGCTGCGGCGGCGCGTGCCCTGGCCCATCACCGCGTCCCACACGATGCGGTTGTCGTCCAGCGAGATGTAGGTGAACTGCGGGCCGCCGTTGACGTCGCCCACCGCGTACACACCGGGGACGCTGGTCTGCAGCTGGTCGTCCACGACGACGAAGCCCCGCTCGTCCACCTCGATGCCGGCGGCCTCCAGGCCCAGCTCGCCGGTGACCGGCACGCGTCCGGCGGCCACCAGCACGGCCTCGGCCGCGAAATCGCCCTTGGTGGTGTGCACCACGGCGTGTGTGCCGTCGTCGTCCAGCGACGTGGGCCGGACGCCCTGCTCGATGGTGACGCCCATGTCGAGCAGGGTCTGCCTCACGGCCTCGGCCACGTCCCGGTCGACGCGGGGAAGGAACTCCTCGCCGCGGTCGAGGATGGTGACCTTGGAGCCGAAGTGGGTGAACATGCTAGCGAACTCCAGCCCAATGAAGCCGCCGCCCACGATCACCAGCCGTTCGGGCAGCGGGTCGATGTGCTGGATGGTGGTCGAGTCGAACACCCGCGGTGAGTCGAAGCCGGGCAGGTCGACGCGGCGCGAGGTCGCACCGGTGCCGATCACCACGGTCTCGCCGGTGAGCTCCACCTGGCCCTCGGCGGTGTCGACGACGACCGTCCGCGGGCCGGTGAACCGGGCGGTGCCGTCCACCAGGGTGACGCCCGGCTTCTCCAGCATCTGGTGGTTCGCGGCGTTGAGCGTGCCGATCAGCGCGTCGCGGCCGGCGACGGCGGTGCGGAAGAACTCCTGCGGGTCGTCGGAGTCGCGACGCTCCTCGGCCGAGACGACGAGGTCCTTGGTCGGCACGCAGCCGATGTTGATGCAGGTGCCGCCGTACATCTCGGGCGAGCGCTCCACCAGCGCCACGGTCTTGCCGGCGGCCGCGAAGCGCCCCGCCAGGGTCTTGCCTGCCTTGCCCCAGCCGATCACCAGCAGGTCAACGTCCATCACAATTCTCCTTCGCGTAGGCACGCTCTCGCTCGCAACGCTCGCAATCCACGAGGTGCGGGATTTGCCGGTGGGCATCCTTCCAGCGGCACCGCTGAGATGGAAAGCCAACTGCTGACATCGCTCTGCTGGTCGGAGCCACGGCAGGTTCAACCGGTCGTCGCAACACCGGCTTCTTCCAAGGATTGTAGTTGCTTTTCGAAGACCTCGGCCGGTGTTCTCCAGCCGAGGGTCTTGCGGGGGCGGCTGTTTAGGGTGTGGGCCACGGCTTCCAGATCTTCTGCTGTCCAGCGGGACAGGTCGGTGCCCTTGGGGAAGTACTGCCGCAGCAGCCCGTTGGTGTTCTCGTTGCTGGGCCGCTGCCATGGGCTGTGGGGGTCAGCGAAGTAGACCTTCGTGCCGGTCTCCAGGGCGAAGGTGGCGTGAGCGGATAGTTCCTTGCCGCGGTCCCAGGTGATGGTCTTGCGCAGCTGCTGCGGCAGAGCGGTGATCGACGCGGCGAGCGCGGTGTTCATCGCGACCGCACCGTAACCGCCCAGCGAGGGGCCGTTCTTGACCGGCGGCGTCTGGCCCCAGCCCTCCAAGCGAGGCAGATGGACCAGGATCGTGGCGCGGCTGTGGCGTTCGACCAAGGTGCCGATCGCGGAGCGGCCGGTGCCGATGATCAGGTCGCCTTCCCAGTGGCCGGGAACAGCCCGATCCGCGGCCTCCGCGGGCCGTTCGCTGATCACGACATCGGCGGTGACATGGCCATGGGGCTTGTTCCGCGAACGCTCACGCGGCGAGCGCAGAGCCCTGCCGGTGCGCAGGCAGGTCACCAGGTCCCGCTTCAGCGCCCCGCGGCCCTCGATGAACAGTGACTGGTAGATCGCCTCGTGACTGATCCGCGTGGACTCATCATCACCGAACTCGATGCGCAGGCGGTGGCTGATCTGCTCCGGGCTCCAGGCCTTCGACCAGCGACGGTCGGCCCGGTGGGGCTTGTTCAACCCTTTCCAGACTGGCGTGTCTGGGCCGTTGACGGTGCGGCCGTCAGGGTGGGTGACCTTGCCGGCGAGCCGGTCCTGGACGTAGTCACGCAGCCGCGGGTTGGTCACCATCTTCGCTTCTTTGGGCCTCTTGGCGGCCTCGTGGGCTTTCCACTGGGCGACCATGGCTCGGTATTCGAGTTTCCCGCCTCGGGTAGCGGCGTTGCGGCGCAGCTCACGACTGATCGTGCCTGGATCACGGCCCAGAGCCCGGGCGATGGTGCGAACCCCCTTGCCCTGGGCCTTCAGGATGGCGATCTCCTCACGCTCGGCGAAGCTGAGATATCGCCCACTGGGTTCGACCAGACTGATCGGTGGCATGCCGCCAGCGTGGCGGAACCACCGCGAGGCCACCGGGATCGACACACCCACCACGAGCGCGGCCTCCGCCGTTGAGATCCCCGTCGCAATGAGACGCCAGAAGTCACGCTGCACCGTCCGAGACGGTTGCGGCCTGCCCGGAGAGAACATCGCCGGCCGCAAGGCCCTGTCCGCTCGCCACTGACGCCGCAACCCCTCGGGGACATCGCCAGTCCTCATGCTCCAATGCTTGGTAGCCATCCTCCACACCTCTCACATCAAGGTGTTGCGACGACCAGTTGAATGCGCCCACAGAACGACACTCAAAGTGTGCTGAGGCCGTGCGCAGCAACGCGCGCCCATCGGGACTGTCCGATAAACGGTGTGTGGGGCCCGGCGGTTCTCATCAGTGAGTGGTT
>JAKDKI010000313.1 GCA_030453435.1 Kocuria sp. | reverse complement strand
CATCCCCGGGCTTGAGCTTGTTGTACCCGCCGATCATGACCTGCAGCGCCTCGGTTGCTCCGCGGGTGATCGCGATTTCGTCCACGGAGCATCCCACGGCCTTGGCCAGTCGGGCGCGCACCTCGGTGATGTGCTTTTCGTAGTCGTTGCGCAGGAACCACGAATTCTGTTCCTGAATGATCCGGTTCTTCTCCGCGTAGGTGTCCCGCACGTTCTGCGGATTCGCGCCGAAGTACCCGTTCTCGAAATTGATCACTGGCATGTCCATGCGGAAGTGCCGGGCCACGCCGCGCCAATAGCGCTCGTCACGGGCCAATCGATCCGCGGGAGTCCGGGGTGCGTTGGGTAGCTTGGGACCACCGCGTCCGTGCCCGCGGCCCTCGTGGGCGTGTGCGGGGGAGGCCACGAGACCGCCGACCGCCAGAGTGCCCAGCCCCGCAGTTCCCTTGACCAGATTTCTACGATTGAGTTCCATGACCCGCTGCCTTCCCCGGTGTGCTTGTTGACCAGCACACTCTTGCGGGCCGACATCACGCCCAGTCGGACGGCAACTTGCGGGTAAGGGAGCCTCGAGTGAAATTTCAGTGACGACGCCGCTCCGCCACGGTTCGCTCAGCCGTCGCCTCCGCGTCACGCCCAGCACGCTAGCCGCGAAGGTCTGCTCTCGTTGCCTGTTCTCTCGCTCGCGGGGCCGAGTTCACTCAGTATGCGTTCCCTCATGCTCCAACAGGTCCAGTAGATATTGGCCATACCCGCTCTTGACCAGCCCTGCTGCGCGTTCGCGGAGGTCGTCGTTCGAGAGCAGCCCCATTCGCCGCGCGACCTCTTCGGGGCAGCCGATCGACATCCCCTGACGGGCCTGGACGGTGCGGATGAAGTTCGTGGCGTCCGCCAGGGAGTCGAACGTCCCGGTGTCCAGCCATGCGGTGCCGCGGTCCAGGACCTGAACCTGCAACTTCCCCTGTTCCAGGTACATGCGGTTGAGGTCGGTGATTTCCAGTTCTCCGCGAGCGGAGGGCTTCAGCGATCGGGCGTACTCGACCACGTTGTTGTCGTAAAAGTACAGCCCCGGGATGGCGTAGGGGCTACGCGGCTGGGACGGTTTCTCCTCGAGCGAGATGGCCCGGCCGGCGGCGTCGAACTCCACCACGCCGTATGCGGTGGGGTCGGCCACGCGATAACCGAACACTGCTGCGCCGTCGATCTCATTGAAACGGCGTAGCTGCGTGCCCAGGCCTGGGCCATAGAAAATGTTGTCGCCCAGCACCAGGCACACCGGGTCATTGCCGATGTGGTCGGCACCCAGCGTGAAGGCCTGCGCAAGCCCGTCGGGGGAGGCCTGCACGGTGTAGGTGACCGACACCCCGAACCGCGAGCCGTCGCCCAGGAGACGCTGGAACTGCTCCAAATCCTGCGGTGTGGTGATGATCAGGATCTCGCGCGCTCCGGCCAACAGGAGGGTGGAGAGCGGGTAGTAGATCATGGGCTTGTCGTACATGGGGACCAGTTGCTTGCTGATGCCCATGGTGATCGGATGCAGCCGGCTGCCCGTGCCGCCCGCCAGAATAATCCCCTTCATACCGCCCATTCTCGCAGCAGTCCGTGCAGACGAATGGATTCGGACACAGCTGTGGCCCCCGTCCGACGAGGGGCGGGGGCCACAGCTGAACCGGGTGGGATCAGGCGTCTCCGCCGGCGTTACCGGAGGTTCCGGCCTTGGGGTTGAGCAGGTCGTACTTTTCAATGGCCTGCTTGGGAGCTTCCGCATCCACCTCACCGGAATCCGCGAGCATCTCCAACGTGCGCACCACCATGGAGTGGGCATCGATGTTGAAGAAGCGGCGGGCACCGGCACGGGTGTCCGAGAAACCGAACCCGTCCGCGCCCAGGGACGCCCACTGGTTGGGCACGTACTGGCGGATCTGGTCCTGCAGATCGGAGGCAAAGTCCGACGTCGCTACGACCGGTCCCTGGGTTGCGCCCAGTTTCTCGGTCACGTAGGGCACGCGACGAGCTTCGCCCGGGTTGAGGAACGCGTCCCGCTCCGCGGCCAAGGCATCGCGGCGCAGGTTGGTCCACGAGGTCACCGACCAGACATCGGCGGAGACACCCCACTCATCGGCGAGGATCTGCTGTGCCTCGAGTGCCCAAGCGACGCCCACACCGGAGGAGAGCAGCTGGGCCTTGGTGCCCTCGTTCTCGGCCGGCTTGAGCAGGTAGATGCCCTTGATGATGCCCTCGACGTCCACGTTCTCCGGTTCCGCTGGTTGGCGGATCGGCTCGTTGTAGACGGTCAGGTAGTACATGACGTTGTGGTCTTCGTCCTTGGACCCGTACATGTGCTCGATGCCGCGCTTGATGATGTGCGCGATTTCGTAGCCGTAGGCCGGGTCGTAATGGATCACGGCCGGGTTGGTTGCGGCCAGCAGCGGGGAGTGGCCGTCGGCGTGCTGCAGACCCTCGCCGGTGAGCGTGGTGCGGCCTGCAGTGGCGCCGATGATGAACCCGCGTGCCAGCTGGTCCGCGGCGGCCCAGAAGGAGTCGCCGGTGCGCTGGAAACCGAACATCGAGTAGAACACGTAGAACGGGATCATGGCCTCGCCGTGGGTGGCGTAGGAGGTGCCTGCCGCGGTGAACGCTGCGGTGGCACCGGCCTCGTTGATGCCGGGGTGCAACAGCACGCCCTGCGGCGATTCCTTATAGGCCAGCATGAGCTCGCGGTCCACCGACAGATAGTTCTGCCCGTTGGGGTTATAGATCTTGGAGGTCGGGAAGAACGAGTCCATACCGAACGTGCGCGATTCGTCCGGGACGATTGGCACGATGCGGTGGCCGAACTCCTTTTCGCGCATGAGGTCCTTCAAGATACGCACGAACGCCATGGTGGTGGCGGCCAGCTGCTTGCCGGAACCCTTCTTGCCCGAGGCATAGGCCTTGTCGGAGGGCAGCACGATGTCCTTCTGCTCGTGCGGGCGATCCGGCACAAAGCCACCCAGTTTCTTTCGGCGCTCCAGGAGGTATTTGATCTCCGGGGAGTCCTCGCCGGGGTGGTAGTACGGCGCGTTGTAGAGGTCCTTTTCAAGTTCCTCGTCGCTGATGGGGATCCGCAGGTGATCGCGGAAGACCTTGAGGTCATCCAGGGTCAGCTTCTTCATCTGGTGGGTCGCGTTGCGGCCTTCGAAGTGTGTGCCCAGACCGTAGCCCTTCACAGCCTGCGCAAGGATCACCGTGGGCTGACCCTTGTGTTCCGTGGCCGCTTTATAGGCCGCGTAGACCTTGTGGTAATCATGAGCGCCGCGCTTGAGCTTCCAGATCTCGTCGTCGGACATCTCCGC
>JAKDKI010000312.1 GCA_030453435.1 Kocuria sp. | reverse complement strand
GTACAGTTGAGCGCGTGAATGAGACTGCGCGCGGTGCACTGATCGTCTTCGAAGGAGGGGACGGGGCCGGGAAATCCACCCAGGTCCAAGCGGTGGCGCGCGCCCTCGAATTCCAGGGTCGCACCGTGAAGCGCACGCGTGAGCCCGGGGGTACTCCCCTGGCCGAGTCCGTGCGCGGGCTGGTGCTTGACCCCACCCATGCCCCGGTGGACGCGGACACGGAGGCATTGTTGTTCGCTTCCGCCCGCGCTGATCACGTCAACCGCTTCATCCGCCCCGCCATCGAACGCGGAGAAGTGGTGATTTCCGATCGCTTTGTGGACTCCTCCGTGGCCTATCAGGGCGCAGCCCGCGGGCTGGGATTGGAGCACGTGCAAGAACTCAACGAGTGGGCGTTGCGCGGTCTGACCCCGGACCTCACCGTTCTGCTGGACGTGGACACCTCCGTGGCCGAAAGCCGCCGCACCGACCGTGGCCTGGCAGCCGACCGCATGGAGGGTGAAGACCGAGACTTCCACACGGTGGTCAATCAGGCGTTCCGAGATCTGGCGGCCGCCGCTCCGGAACGGTACCTGGTGCTCGCCGCGGATCAGCCCATCGAAGTGGTCACCGACAAAATTCTCGACCGTCTCGCGGAGGTGCTCTCATGACCGTGTGGGATCAGCTCGTGGGCCAACATCACGTGGTGGAGCAGCTCGAACGCGCGGCCCGTGACAACAACCCCACCCACGCGTGGCTGTTCACCGGCCCTCCGGGTTCCGGGCGCTCCACCGCCGCGCGAGCCCTGGCCGCGGCACTGCTCTGCGAGCACGGGACCGGCTGCGGTGAGTGTCATTCGTGCCGCACTGCCTTTGCGGGCTCGCACGCTGACGTCATGCATTTCGTGACCGAGAACCCTCAGATCAGCATCGATGAAGCCAGAGAGCTCGTGGTCAAGGCCCAGGACCGGCCGTCCGTGGGTCAGTGGCGCGTGATGATTGTTGAAGATGCGGACCGGATGACAGAGCGCACGTCCAACGTGATGCTCAAGGCCATTGAAGAACCGCCGCCGCACACCATCTGGTTGTTGTGCGCGCCCTCCCCCATGGATGTCCTGGTCACCATCCGCTCACGCTGCCGTCCCGTCACCTTGAAGGTCCCCTCCGCCCAGGACGTGGCGCAACTACTGGTCAGCAGGCACGGCGTGAGCCAGGAACGCGCTATCGAGTGCGCGCGGCTGGCCCAGTGCCACGTGGGGATCGCGACCCGTCTGGCCCTCTACGACGATGCCCGCACGCGCCGCCAAGAAGTCGTGTCCCTGCCCCTGAACATGCGGGGCGTGACCCAGGCCGTTCGTGCGGCAGACCGACTGCACCTGTTGGCGGTGGACGAATCAGCGGCAAATGCGGAGACCCGCAACGACGAAGAACGTGCGCAACTTCTCGTGGCGCTCGGTGCCCCGGAATCCGGCCGGATGCCGCCCGCTATCCGCGGTGCCCTCAACCGGCTCGAGGCCGATCAGAAGCGGCGTTCCCGCCGGATCCAAACAGACACCCTGGATCGATTCCTGATCGACCTCACCACGTTCTACCGTGACGTGCTCAGCGTCCAGCTCCACACCGGGACCGAGCTGATCAACCAGCACCTGAGCGGGGACATCCACGACTACGCCGGCAACAGCAGCGCGGAGCAGACCCTGGAGCGCATCGACGTGATCAGTGAGACCAGGGACCGGATCCGCACCAACGTCAGTGCGCAGCTGGCCTTCGAAGCGATGATGGTCTCGCTCATCTGAGCGGCGCCGAAAGGAAACTCGTGACTCGTACTCGCACGGCCCGTTCGGTGGCCGCTTCCGTGGCCATTGCAGTCCTGACCCTGACCGCTTGCAGCCCTCAGACGGGCCAGGACTCCGAGCCTACGGCGACTTCCGAGGCTGACCCAAACGTCACCGCGGGCACCGATCCGGCACTAGCCGACTATTACACCCAGGATCTCTCGTGGGGCGAGTGCGAATACCCGGCCGAGGACCAGGACGCCGCTGAGAACCTCGACTGCGCTCAGGTTAAGGTGCCGGTGGATTATGCGAACCCGGGCGCCGGAGACACGTTCGTGGAGGTTTCTCGCTTGTCGTCTTCGGAGGACGATCCCCAGGGAACCCTGTTCCTGAACCCCGGGGGGCCGGGCGGATCGGGCGTGGACATGATGTTGTCCGCCGGGTTCTTCGCCTCCGCATCGGTGCGGGACAATTACGACATCGTGGGCTTCGACCCCCGCGGCGTGGACCGCTCGGACGGCATAGAGTGTCTGACCGATCAGGAGATGGACGAGTGGCGGGCCGAACCCGCGTTCGATCCCCAGTCCGAAACGGTGGAGGACATGCGGGCCACCTACGCGGAGATCGGGAGCAAGTGCAAAGCGAAGTCGTCCCCGGTGGTCTCGCACATGGACACGCAGTCCGTGGCCAAGGACTTGGACGTGATGCGCGCGGTCTTCGATCAACCGGCGACCCACTACCTGGGGTTCTCCTACGGGACCGAAATTGGCGCCACGTACGCGAGCCTGTTCCCCCAGCGCACCGGCCGTTTCGTGCTGGACGGTGGCGTGGACCCCACCATGGACGAACGCGCTGTGACCCTGGATCAGGCCAAGGGCTTCGAAGAGAACCTGCGGCACTGGGTGGAGGGCTGTCAGGAAACCAATAATCGTTGCGTGGTCGGCAACGACGGTGTGGACGCCGGTATGCAAAAGATTCAAGATCTGCTTGCCAAGGTCGCCGAGGATGAGATCACCGTGTCCGACGGCCGCCGCATCACCCCGGTCAATGCTGTGGAAGGCATCCTGGTACCGCTGTACTCCACGGCGTCCTACCCGCAGCTGAACTCCGCCCTCGAGAAGGCCCTGGACGGTAACTTCGACGAGCTCATGGGCTACTCGGATTCCAATCACGGCCGCACGTCCTCGGGCGAGTACACGTCCAACGTGTCCGAAGCGTTCACCGCGGTGAACTGCCTGGACACGGTCTCGCGCAATGTCTCTGAGCAGGACATGGCGCAGGCCGCGGACACCATGGAGCAAGAAGCCCCCACGTTCGGTCCCTACCTCAGCTACGGCGACGCCGCATGCCAGGGCTGGCCGGACGCGCCCGTGGAGCCGCTCGACTCCTACGCCGCGGACACCGATCAACCACTGCTCGTGGTGGGCACCACCCATGATCCGGCCACTCCGTATGCCTGGTCCGAGGCGCTGGTCGACAAGCTCGGCAATGCTCGGCTCCTGACCAACGACGGCTGGGGCCACACCGCCTACGTCTCCGGTGACTCGTGCATCAAGGACGCCGTGGATACCTACCTGGTCTCGGGCGCGGTACCTGACGAGGGCGCCACGTGCGG
>JAKDKI010000311.1 GCA_030453435.1 Kocuria sp. | reverse complement strand
CGCTGCGTTAGATAGCGAACTAGCTGTCTCAGCATACGTGAGACCTACATCATACTTGTGGACTGACCACACTGTGTAATGGAACTCGTTAATCTGTGACGCAAAGACTATGAGTCCAGCCGTTAGCATGGACAGGGTTGTGTCCCGGTGGCTGGGACACCGTACGGGGAGAGGTCATAGTGCAGATCGTCAGCATCAGCAGCCTTAAGGGCGGAGTCGGTAAATCATCGGTAACACTGGGGCTAGCTTCGGCTGCCCTGGAAGCCGGTATCCCCACCTTGGTGATCGACTTGGATCCACACGCGGACGCCTCGACAGCCCTGGGTGTCCGTGCTCAGCCCTCCCAAGACATCGGCTCGATCCTGCGTAAACCCAAGAAGGGGGCTGTGTCCAAAATCACAGTTCCTTCGTCGTGGACAAAACACCCGATCACGCCGGAGACCTCCACCCCGGCCATTGCCTCAACGGCGCGGGTGCCGGATTCCGGCCACGGCCCTGTGGGCGACGACGCCCCCACCGGCGGCGCTTCTGTCGGCAGCGCCTCTGTCGAAACCAACGCCGATACCCCCACCAGCGGCGCTCCCGGCCGCGATCAATCCAATAAGTCTTCCGGAGAAACCACCGAGGGCACGGAGCAGGCCACCACTCCGCAGAACCCCCCCGTCCGACCTGTCCTCGACGTGGCCCCCGGCTCCGCCTCCTCCTCACACCTGGATCGCTCCACGTTCAAGGTGAAGGACCTGAAACGACTGGAGACCATCCTCCAGGGCGTGGACAAGTACGAGCTGGTGCTCATCGACTGCCCGCCCAGCCTCACTGCACTCACCCGCATGGCATGGGCCGCCTCCCACAAAGTTCTCTCGGTGGCCGAACCGTCACTGTTCTCCGTGGCGGGCACCAAGCGCACCATGACTGCCATCGCTCAATTCGATGTGTCCAAGCTCTGGGCCGTGCCCGCCGCCGGCGTGATCATCAATCGAGCGCGCGAAGATTTCCCCGAACACTCCCATCGCATTGCCGAACTCCATGGGTTGTTCGGGGACCTGGTGGTGCAGCCGACGCTCCCGGATGCTCCGGTGATGCAGCAGATTCAGGGGGCCGCGTGGCCCGTGCACAAGTGGCCAGGTGAACAGGCAACGGACCTGGCGGCGCGTTTCAGTACGATCCTCAACGGCTTGCTCACGTAACCCGGCACCGCGTTCTCGGCCGGGCAAGCGCCCAGACGAAAAGGCGGCTACGAACCTTGTGGTTCGTAGCCGCCTTTTCAGCCAAAATATGTCTGCGGTGATCAGCCCGCGTTCTTCTTGCGACGACGCGCTCGGCGAGCCGACAGCTCGTCCTCGGGAAATTCCTCAGCAGCGGCATCGGCGGCCACGGCAGTGTGCTCGGAGGGCATGGAGGCCAGGGCACCCTCGATTTCACGCCAAACACGGCCAACCGCAATACCGAAAACGCCTTGGCCGCCCTGGACCAGGTCAATGACTTCATGGGGAGAGGTGCATTCGTAGACACTGGCGCCGTCCGACATCAAGGTCAGTTGTGTGAGGTCCTCGATGCCGCGCAAGCGCAGTGCACCCACTGCGGAACGGATTTGCTGGAGAGAGACTCCGGTGTCGAGGAGTCGTTTCACGACCTTGAGGACCAAGATGTCCCGGAAGGAGTACAAACGCTGCGAACCAGAACCCTTGGCGCCGCGCACGGTGGGTTCAACCAGACTGGTGCGGGCCCAGTAATCGAGCTGCCGGTACGTGATGCCAGCGGCTTTACATGCCGTGGGTCCGCGGAATCCGACGGTCTCGTCAAAGCTGACCAGATCCTCGTCGAACAGCATCCCCTGTGTACCGCCCGTCAGAGAAGACTGGAGCGGATCTGCTGCATCCAGCGGCAGGTCTCCGTGGCTCACATATCCTCCTCGGGATCGGCTGGGGTAGTTCATGACTGAGTCACCAGAAGAGAGTTCTCGGTGATGATTAGACGGTAGACCTCGGGGTGCGGCGGGTCAAAGACATTCGCGCGGGGTCCCAACGTGTCGCAGGCTCAGCTTGCTTGCTGATTCCCAGGTCAGGTCTGGAAGTCGTCCGGATCCACGTGATCCAGGAAGTCGCGGAACTCACGCACCTGGGCGTCGGCTTCAGCCTGGTCCGGGGCGGGTTGTTCGCGCAATTCACCGTCAGCGCTCAGCACCAGTCCGGAATCCTCCAGAACGGATTGGGCGCACACGATCTGAGCCTTGGTGCGGACGGCCACCGCGAGAGCATCCGAAGCGCGAGCGTCCACCACGGTCCCGTGATCGAATTCGATGGCCGCGTGGAACACCGTGTCTTCCACCGTGTGAATGACCACACGGGAAATGTTGTGACCCAACGCGTCCACCACGGAGATCAACAGGTCGTGCGTGAGCGGCCGGGGCGGCTTGATGCCCTGCATTGCGAACACGATGGAGGTCGCCTCGTTGGTACCCACCCAGATGGGCAGGTGTCGGGCACCGTTGAGTTCACGCAGCACGACCACCGGCTGTCCGGTGGGTACGTCCATGCGCACTCCCGCCACTTCCATGGGTACGTCCGGGGAAGCCACCTATCGCTCCTGTTCGAATGGACGGAGGGTGTCTTTGAGCTGCGAGTTCACGAGAGCCGTGGTCATCGTCAGACATAGCGACGCAATTTCTCGAGCCCTCTGTGGCGCCTTCTCGCGAGAGACCGGGTCGCGCCGGCTGATGAGCGGGGCAATGGTGCCCTCCACCAGTCCGATCATGCGCTCGGAAGCCCCGCGCAATGCCCTGAGGTGCCTCGGTTCGATCCCGTACACGCTCAGTCGCTTGGCGGTAGCCGCAACGGTGAGCGCGAAGTCGTCGAAGTACCCCGACCGCTCCACGAGCCACCCGTTGTTCATCAGCTCGCGCAGCAGCGCGGTCTCCGCCCCCGTGCGAGCGGCCACCTCGCGCAGGGTGTAGCGCCTCCCGGACACACGAACCGGGCTGGCCATTGCTTGCTGGGGATCCTGCGATTCGTTGGGTGAGGCGGACGACGTCGTTCTCTCTCCCTGGCGCGGTTCCTGCGGTTCGGCATCCGCGCCGGGATCCTCACCACGATCCAGGCGATCACGAATGACCCTCAGCGGGAGGTAACGCTCTTGCTGAAGGCGCAGAACCGTGGCCAATCGCTCAATGTCTTCTTCCGAGTACTTGCGGTACCCCGAGGGCGTGCGGTGCGGATGCACCAGCCCTTGGTCCTCCAGGAAACGGATCTTGGAGGCGGATAAGCCGGGGAACTCAGGCTGTAATTGCCGCAGTAGTGCCCCGATGCCCACCAGCGAGGAATGCGAGTGACCGGATTCAGGCATGAGGAGAGTCAGGAGTCCTTTTGTACGGAGT
>JAKDKI010000310.1 GCA_030453435.1 Kocuria sp. | reverse complement strand
GCGACCCACCGACGCCGGGTTTGCCTGCCCCACGGCCACCACGTACGACGTCGCGTCCAGGGCTCGCGCTCGCGCCAACAGTTCCCACTGCTCGACCTTGCCGGGGCCGTCACCCCAGGAGGCGCCGAGCAGAACGACCTGAGCGCCGTCGGCGGCCATGCGGGTGAAAAGTGCCGGGAAGCGAATGTCGTAGCAGGTGGCCACGCCCACGGTCACGCCACCCAGATCGAAGGTCACCGGTGCCGCACCGGCCTGCACCGTGTCCGATTCCTTGAATCCGAACGCATCGTAGAGGTGGGTCTTGTCATAGCTGAGCACACGGCCGTCCGCGAGCGCTATGACCGCGGTGTTGCGCACGCGGCCCTCGTTGCCGGGGCTGAACATGCCCGCCACGATCGCCACACCGTGCTCCTGAGCGGCGGCCGACACTGCCTGAGCCCACGGCCCGTCGACCGGCTCGGCAACGTTCTTGAGGCTGCGGCCGAAGGCGAACATGGTGGCTTCCGGCAGCACCAGCACGTCCGCGCCGTCCTGCCCGGCGCGAGCGGCAAGCTCTTGGACCTGCTCGAGGTTCTCCTGCGGATCGTGCGAGCTGAGGATCTGTCCGATGGCGATGCGCATGTTTTCCAGCGTATCCGGATCGGGGTGCAGGATGGAGAGCATGAATTCACCCGCGAGCGCCGGCAAACCCGCACAGGTCCCCACGTGGACGCTGGGCGCTGTGGGGTTCGTGTCCTTCTTCGACCGGTTCGGCACCCCGCCCATGTTGCTGATCATGTCCAGCGACACCGGCCTGGATGTGCGCCAGGTGGTCCAGTTGTTCACCGTGTACTCGCTGCTTTACGCCCTGGGGCAACCGCTGTGGGGTGTGCTCAGTGACCGCTGGGGGCGTCACATCGTGCTGCGGGTCGCGTTGATCGGAGTGGTGCTCGGTTCGATCGCCAGCGTTCTGGCCAGTGGTTACGCGTTGCTGTTGATCGCCCGCGGCTTCACCGGCCTCACCGTGGGCGCGCTGTATCCCACGCTGCTCACGCTCATCGGGGACACACGCATCGGCCCGGCCAAGGTACATGCGCTTTCGGATTTGCTCGCGTATTCCTCGATCGGCAATGCCGTGGCCACGCTGACCACCGGTGCGATCGCGGCATGGCTCAGTTGGCGTGTGGTCTTCGGTATCGTGGCCGTGGCGTGCCTGGCGTTGCTGATCCTGTTGCGTCATGTGCGCGCCCCCAGGCCCGCGCGAACCTCAGCGGCCAAGGGAAGCGCGTTCACCAAGTGGCCGCTCATCGTCTACGCGGTGGCCTTCACGGAGGGCATCGTGCTCGTGGGCATCCTGACCTACGTGGTTCCCGCCCTCCAGAGCGCGGGGGTGAGCGTGGCACTGGCCGGAGTGCTTGGCGCGACCTACGGCCTGGGCGTGGTGGCGGGCGCCCCCATCATGCGAGTGCTATCCCGACGCTTCACACGCACCCAATGCATGGTGTGGGGAGGCGTGATCATGGTGCTCGGTATGGGTGCCTCCGCCATTTCCGCCACGCCGGTCCCGCTGACCATCACGGCCGTGTGCATCGGGCTGGCCAACGCGGTCCTGCATTCCTCCGTGCAGGGCTGGGCCACCGAGGTCTCCCCGGAGGCCCGCGCCACCACCATCTCGTTCTTCGTCACGTCGCTGTTCCTGGGCGCGGCCGCCGGCACGTTCGTCACGGCCGATCTCGCCGACGCCGCTCAGTTCGGCACCATTTTCAGCATCGGGGCGGTCGCGGGGCTGGGGATCTCAGTGTTTGCCAGCACGGCCCACTCTCGGTGGGTACGCGCCTCGGAGGCAACCTAACCGTCAGGCGTACTTGGCGATCTTGACCGCGCTCGCGATCATGGGGATCTGCAACGGCAGGCGCCCCAGGGAAATCAGTTGCTTCTCGATCGGCCGGTGGCGCCAGTCCCACGCCATTTTCATGTTGCCCGGCCACACCCCGATAAACAGCGCCGTGGCCGCGATACCGCCCAGCTTGCGGGTTGCGGGGACCAGCAGGAGCCCGGCAGTCGCCAGTTCCGCATACCCCGATCCGATCGCCCAGTCCCGCGCAGTTCCGGGTAGCTGCTCGGGAATCAACCGCTCGAACGGTTCCGGCTTCACGAGGTGCAGGGCACCCATTCCGGTGAGCGCCAGACCCGTGAACAGTGCGGACTTGTGAGCGCTTTTGCGTCGCTGCAACAGATTTTTAGTCATACCAAACGGTAACGTGCGGGCATTCCGGCGAGCTGAGCGGCGTCGTAGAGTGGCGATACACGCTCGAAGGGAGACCCTCATGGAACCGTTCGTCACCGCCGACTGGCTGCAGGAACATCGGGATTCCGTGGTCCTTGCGGACGCCCGCATGTACCTGGACGGCCGCAGCGCCCGCGCCGCCTACCTGCAAGGACATCTGCCCGGTGCTGTGTTCGTGGACGTTTCCGAGGCCTTGGCCGCGCCCGCATCCCCTGAGGGCGGCCGCCATCCGCTCCCCTCACCAGAGGACTTTGCGGCGGCCATGTCCGCCGCGGGCATCGGTGATGACTCCACGGTGGTCGCTTACGACGACGCCGGTGGAGTGATGGCAGCACGTCTCGTCTGGATGCTGCGCACCACGGGTCACGACGCCGCCCTGCTGGACGGCGGCATCGACGCCTTCCCTGCCGCCTCGCTGGAAACCCGTTGCGTCACTCCCGACTCAGCCCAGTTCACACCCGTGCCGTGGCCCCGCGAGTCACTGGCCACCATCGACGAAGCTGCCAGCGGCGGCGCGGTGGTTGATGCTCGCGACCGCACTCGTTTCGACGGCCACGGCCCGGACCCCGTGGACCCGCGTTCGGGGCACATCCCCGGCGCCCATAACGTGCCTGCCCGCGAACACCTGGCCGCGGACAAGACCCTGCAGCCCATTGAGCAATTGCGTCAGCACTTCGAGGCCGCAGGAGTCACGGATGCGAGCGACATGATTTCCTACTGCGGCTCGGGCGTGACGGCGTGCCACAACCTGCTGGTGGCCGAGTTCGCGGGGCTGGGTCGCGGGCGACTGTTCCCCGGAAGCTGGTCCCAGTACGCCCACACGGACCGCCCGGCCGAGACCAGCCCGTTACCGAACTAAGCCCCAGGTCACAGCTTGATAACTTAAGCAAATTCGCTATTGCAAAAAAGCGCATGGTAGCTCAGGGTAGGTGACATGACTCACATGAAAGCCCGGTTTTGGGCTACCTCCCTCGGACTCACCGCCGCTTTCGCTCTCACCGGATGCGGGGCCCTGTCCGCCGCTCCGCCGTCGAATCAGGGGGACGGCACATCAGTCGCCGCACCCGCCGGTTCCACCCCGAAAAAACCCGCCAATACCGCCCCCAGCCGCA
>JAKDKI010000309.1 GCA_030453435.1 Kocuria sp. | reverse complement strand
TCGTGACGGTGTTGCCCGTGGTGGTGGGACTTTTCCTGGGCGAGCAGTTGAGCACCGGGGCGTTCATCGGCGTGGGGTTGGCTGTCGTTGCCGTCCTGCTGGTGAGTCGAGAACCGCAACTTCCCTACCCCGCCACTCGGCCGTTCACCGCGAGGATCGCGTGGCTCACGATCGGAACCGGGGTGGGCATGGCCTTGAGTTTCATCTTCACCGACCAGATTCCCCAAGGAACGGGGCTGTGGCCACTCGTAGCGGCTAGGGGAGCCGCTTCGATGGCAATCATCGTGGCAGCACTGAGTTCCAAGCAACTGGCACTTCCTCCGCGAACAGCTCTTGTGCTCGCCCTCATGGTTGGCGCGTTTGATGTCATCGCCAATGGGGCAATGCTCTTCGCGTTTCAAGCAGGTTTGCTCTCCATTGGCAGCGCTCTCATCTCGCTTTATCCGGCCATCACGATTGCCCTGGCAATGCTGGTTCTGCGTGAGAAAACAAGCTTGCTTCAAGTTGTGGGATTGGCCCTGTCGGCCAGTGCGATTCTGACCATTTCATTGACGCAATAGCTTCAGCTGCCCGCGCCCCGGGCGGGAGTGGTTTTCGGTACGTGCGCTCACCTGGGAAGAGAGCGAATACAGAGAAAATCATTAATAACGACAAGATAACGTCAATGTGTGTAGTATCAACGATGGCTCTTCCCCCAGCCACCTTCCGGTGGCGGTGCTCTTCCTTTAGAACTGCATTCTTGACGCAGATTCTTGGTGCGCATTTTCATCTGGTCATTGGATGTCACTGCGCGCTTTTCTGCGCCCGACGACGAAATGGCCCGATACTGATGTTCAAGTACCGCACCCCCAAACACGCCGCCCCCCAACGCAAATCGAGCAACCGACTGCTCGCCTCCGCGACTGCCGCATGCATCATGATCGGCGGTCTGACGACCACAGTTCCCGCGAACGCCGCCCCCAACGACATCGTGTCTGTGTCTGCTTCAACCCGAGCAGCTGATGCACAGAACATGCTCAATCAAATCAATGCCCACCGCGCATCCAAGGGTTTGGCTCCGGTGAAGTATTCGGCGAGTCTGTCCGGCATCGCCCAGGGACAGTCCAACCGACTTGTCCAGCAGGAAGTCATCAATCACAGCAATACCTTCATGACCGATCCGCGCGCCTCCGGTTACAACGCGGTGGGAGAAATTCATGCTCTTTCGTACCGGAACTCGGTCACGGACCTCGTGCAGTGGTGGAAAGGTTCCCACGGCCACAACAAGGTGCTGACTGACCCCAAGATGCAGGTCATCGGCATTGGACTCACTCACGTAGACGGTTCTTTGTCCAGGACCGGATCCGGGTGGCGACTGGTCGGCACCGTGGTTTCCTATGGATTCCCGCAGGGGAAGGGGCCTCAGGATGTCTCCAGTACCGTGTCCGGAAGTCTTCTCGGTGGTGTGGCTACACAGTCGACTAAGTCGGGCCCCACGTACTCAACAGGCCCGCAGATCATTGGTGGTTACACCGTCAAGGGTGCTATCAAGGCTCGTCATAGCGCCCTGGGTGGCGTTGGCGCGATCGGAAACCCCACGATGAATGAACGCGGCGGGCTGATCAATGGCGGCGTTTACCAAAGCTTCCGCAATTCCCGAGGCGCGGTACACAAGATCCTGTGGTCACCCGCAACCGGTGCACGTGCAGTCCTCGAGACCGGTGCCATCGGCAATGCCTGGAAGAAGGCGGGATACGAGCGCGGCTGGGGCTACCCCACCACGGACGAATACCGAGCCGGTAACGAGGTGCAGCAGCAGTTCTCCAACGGTTACGTTGCCCACTGGTCCTCAGTGAGTGGCCGGACGTGGGTTACGCGGTGATCAACGGACTCACCATTCGAAGAGAACGGGCCTCAGCTACGCTGTAGGTCCGTTCTTTTGTCCGGTTCGCTAGCCCGCGATGTCCCATGAGGAGCCGCAGTGATCACAGCGCTCGTGATTACCGCGCTGTCCGGATATGGCCTCTACGTGGTGGGGTCGGAAGCCGGAGTGGGTGGATTCGCCTTTGTTCTGACCACCACTTTGGTGTCCTTCGGCGGAGCGTTTTTCGTCGGAGATAAGCTCCGTCAGGCACTCCCAGATTCGTTGTTCCACGTCAGTGATCGGATGAATCGGATCGTCAAAGCGCTGGGTGTTGACCACTTCAACCGTTTCCTGCATTTCATCCGGTGGAACCGCGTTGCACTCTCGCTGAGGCCTCCGCTCGGGACGCGCCGACCACCGGAAGAACTCCTTGCCTCTGTCAGGTCCAACGCTGTGGCGCACACGTGGGGAGCAGCAGTTCATCTGGTCGCCTCGTCAATCGCAGCAGTGGCTTCGCTGCCTGCCGCACTCTGGATCTTTGGGCTTGGCCTCGTGCTGCACGTTTTTCCGGTCATGCTCCAGATCCGTACCCACTGGCGGTTACAGCGTTTGCGGGACCTGCCCCTGCGTGGCTAATGGTCAGGTGACATAACGGCTCGATCCGTTCGAGTCTGAGGTAATTTCCTCACCTCATGTTCCCGAAGCGGCCAGGCGCATCAAGAGCCAGCGCCCTGACACCTCGGACACCACGCAATCTGTCGCACGTGCTGGACAGCGGACGGGTCGCGGGGCTCGGTAATGGAGGGGGCGGCGTCGTCGATCTCGCCGCGTTTGAGGCGCGTGCCGCAGCGGCGGCAGGGCTGGTCGTAGTGGCCGTAGGCCCAGAAGAGCGGGCGACCGGTTGCAGGGTGGCCCACCGTGGACCGCAGTGGTCGGTCGCGATTCAGGTTGAGCAGCTTGTGCGCCAGCGTCACGATCTCGGTGAGCTTTGCATCCGCAAGGGAACCGACGGGCGCCCAGGGGTTGGCGCGCGTCATGAACAGCACCTCCACCCGGTACACGTTGCCGATACCCGCGAGGTTCCTCTGGTCCATCAGTGCCGTGCCGATCGCGCGATCCGGTTGAGCCTGCAGCCTGCGCAGCGCTTCGTTCAGGTCCCAGTCGGGGCCGAGGATGTCCGGACCCAGATAGCCCACGAGTTCCTGGTCTTCGAGTCGCGTGGGTACCAGTCGTACGTCCTTCACGTCGTAACCAATCGCGTCCACGGCGGCCGTGCGCAGGATCGCGCGGATCGTGTGCGAACCCTGCCCGATCGACACGTCCGCGCTCAGCGGGGTGCGAGCCTCCGCGCGGGAGCGCACGCTGGCGTAGCGGCGGTACGGCTGCCGTCCCCGCTTCCCACGAGCCGCCGGGGACGTCCCGGTCGACGACGCCGCACTCGCTCCCGATCCGCGTTCCGCGCCATCTCGTGGCGCCCCGGCCCGCTCGAACACCCGCCACGTGCCGTCCATCATCAGGTGCGAGTGCAGGGTGAGTGGTTCGGCAC
>JAKDKI010000308.1 GCA_030453435.1 Kocuria sp. | reverse complement strand
TTCGCTCACGGGAGTACCTTCAGTAGGTGATTCTGCTCAGGCTTTGCTCAGAAAACGGTGCAGTCCAGCACTCAAAGCCTTTAGGAGGGTACACCCGTTGCCCCGCACTCATTAATCCGTGCCGACCAGTGCTGGAGCGGGACGCACCGGCCGTAATGCTCGCGCGCACAAGCGGGCCACGGCCCGTCATCACTGGTGGGCGGCCGACCGCCGGGTAATTTAACCGTCATCCGATCGTGACCGCCTCAAGAAATGGGTCGAGCCATGTCTTCCTCATCACAGCCCGCAACTTCCGGAAAGAAGCAGAAGAGCGGCGACGGCCCCCTGCTCAAGGTCCTCAACTGGATCGAATGGGTGGGCAACAAACTGCCGGATCCGTTCTGGTTGTTCTTCATCTTGGCCGGCGTGGTGCTCGCGCTGAGCTGGATCCTGGGGACCATGGGCATGAGCGCGGTGAACCCGGCCACGGACGAGACCATCCAGGTCACCAATCTGCTCTCCCCGGACGGTCTGCGCCAGATCGTCTCTGACGCGGTCATCAATTTTGTGGAGTTCCCGCCGCTGGGTCTGGTGGTCGTGATCCTCCTAGGTGTTGCGGTGGCCGAGGAATCCGGGATGCTCTCGGCGGCCTTGCGCGGTTCGGTCTCGCGCGTGGGCCCCAAGTGGTTGACCTTCGTGCTCGCGCTGACCGGTATCACCGGCTCGATCGCGGCGGATGCCATGTACGTGGTGCTCATTCCACTCGGCGCACTTGCCTTCAAAGCCGCCGGGCGCTCGCCGGTGGTCGGCCTGATCGTCGCGTTCTGTTCCGTGGCGGCGGGCTTCAACGCTTCGCTGTTGCCGACGGCGTCGGACGCCTTGCTCGCGGGTATTTCGACGGCGGCCGCGGGCCTGATCGACCCCAATGTGATCGTTACTCCCATCTCCAACTACCTCTTCAACATCGTCTCGTCCCTGGTCCTGGCCGGCATCATCACGGTGGTCACCGAAACCGTGATCGCCAAGCGCGGTGAAGCGATCGAGGAAGACACGGACACCAAGCAGCAGGACATGGGGTCCTTCTCGGACATGAAGCTCAAGCCCCGCGAAAAGCGCGGTCTGCGCAACGCGGGCATCGCCTTTGCCGTGATGATGGCGATCTACTTGGCCTTGCTCCTCACCCCGGGCTCCCCGTTGCGCGCCGAGGACGGCACGATCCTGATGTCCCCGTTGCTGCTCAACGTGGGCATCGTGATCGCCGTGATGTTTGCCGTCATGGGTTGGGTCTACGGAAAGGCTGCGGGGACCATGACCCGCGCGCGCCAGATTCCCGAGGCCATGTCCAAGGGCATCGTGTCCGTGGCACCCGTTCTGGTGCTGTTCTTTGCCGCAGCGCAGTTCACCGCGTACTTCGAGTGGTCCGGTATCGGCCCGGTACTCGCCGTCTACGGCGCGGACTTCATCGGTGGTTTGGGCCTGCACCCCGTGATCATGTTCGCGGGTGTGGTGGCCATTGTGGCGGTCATGAACCTGCTGATCACCTCCGGCTCCGCGCAGTGGACGCTGCTCGCGCCCGTGATGGTGCCCATGCTCATGCTGTTGGATGTCTCCCCGGAGACCACTCAGGCGCTGTTCCGGATCGGTGATTCACCCACCAACGTGCTCAGCCCCGTGAGCCCCTACTTCGCACTGGTCCTGGGTTACCTGCGGCGCTACCAGAAGGACGCCGGCGTGGGCACTCTGATCTCGCTGGTGCTGCCGCTGTCGATCGCCATGTTGATCGGTTGGTTCCTGCTGTTCGTCGGCTGGTATCTGCTCGGATTGCCGCTCGGCCCGCAAGACCTGTAACTCTCGCGCGTGACGGTTGTGCATTTGCCCTGGTCAGAACGGATGCATGCGTCACAATGTGCCCTAAAAGGTCCACACGCTTATGGGTGTCGGAGGTCTCTGGCAATGTCTGGTATTCAGGAAACATTCAGCGAATGTGACAGAGCCAGCAAGGGGAGGGGCTATGCCCTCATCAGCGTACGGACCGGGCGACGAGACTCAACCGGTGCCTCGGGCACAGGACTCGGAGACGACCAAGGCCATGCCCGCGGTCGGTGGCCCGGGAGAGGATAGACCTAAGACGGGTCCCGAGAAGGCCGAGTCCCAGATGCCAGCTCCACTGCGGGGGATGATCGGTAAGCACTGGCTCGTTCCGGTGATCGCGGGTATCAGCGGCTACTTGGCCACGGTCCTGGCCACGGTGATCGCTCTTCTGATCACGTTGCTGGGATTCGCGCTGTCCGGGGATTCGTCGTCCAACGACATCGCTTCGGACGTGACCACCGGAATTGAGAGCAACACGGACGTCAACCAGGTCTGGGCGCTCATCTGCCTCCCCTTCCAGATGGCCGCGCTCGCGTTCTTGGCCCCGCTCCGTCTGATCGTGAGCGGAGGTGCGGAAGGCGTCTCCATGGGCCTGATCTTCCCGCTGTACCTCCCGTTGCTGTGCGGCGTTGTCACGTCGTGGTTGGTGGCGCGGAAGCTCAGTGGTCGCCTCAGCCTCGACAACCGCGTGGTCCAGTGGCTCATGGCCGCTGTGGCCGGCTTGGGGTGGGCAGCAACGGCGCTCATCTTCACGGCCATCACAGTGGTGCGCACGGAAGTCCCGCTGTTCCTCTCGACCCTTGACATGAAGTTGACCGGCGTCAGCTTTGCCTTGGTCGCGGTGGCCTTTCTGGTGGGGCTGCTGGCCACCGCTTCGGCTCTCAACGTTCGAGTCGCTCAACCCGCGCCCGGTCGCGTGGTGACCACCACGGAGCGGCATGCTCCGGGGCTGATCCAGGTGCTGCGACCCATTGCCATTCACCTGCTGGTGTTCTGTGTTCTCGCCGGCCTCGGAGTGGTGATCTACGCGTTCATAGAAGGCGGTGCCGCCGCGGGATTCTCGGCGGTGTTGTGGGTGCCCATGGCCGCAGGAGTGCTGTTCGTGCTCTCGCACCTGTCCGCCGTCACCGTGACGGGCGCCGGCGGCTGGCTCGCGGAGGCATCTGGATCCTCGAACGTCGCCTACTTGTGGACGGACGGCGACCAACCCGTGTGGGCCATCGTCCTCCTGGTTCTGCTGGCCGTGATTTCGGCGGTGTGTGCCGCACTGAGCTGGGCACACGTGCGCCCGGTGGACCAGCGGGTTGCCCGCACCATTCAGTCCTGGGCCGTGCTCCCCGTGGCCTACCTGGTGCTCGGCCTACTGCTCATGTGGTTGCTGCGCGTCTCGGGTCAGCTGGGCGGATTTTTCGGTCTGGACGGCGTTCTGGTCGTGCGTCCAGTCGCGTGGACGTGCTTGGTCTTTCTCCTCTGGGGTGTCGCCATTGAAGCCCTCGCGCGCTTCGTGGCCCCTGCATTCATCGGGGTTCTTCCCGGCGGTG
>JAKDKI010000051.1 GCA_030453435.1 Kocuria sp. | reverse complement strand
TGACCACGCTGCGGCTCGGATTCATCGTGATCGTCACGGCGTTGTTCCTGGCCGATGACGGCCGGGGATTCACCTGGACCGCCGTGGTGCTGGGCGGAGCAGCGTTGGCCATGGACGGTCTGGACGGAAAAATTGCCCGCACCACTGGTGGAACGCGGGCCGGTGCACTGTACGACGAGACTGTGGACGCGCTGTTCATCCTCCTTCTGTCCATTGGTGTCGTTCCCCTGTGGGGGCTGTGGTGCCTGATTCCGGGACTGATGTATTACGCGTTCCACCTGGTGGCTGCCTTCCGTCCGGCGTGGCGGCAGCATCTCCCAAGGTCATTGAGCCGCAGAGTGATCGCCGCAGCCCAGGGCATCCTCCTGCTCGCTGCGGGCACGCCGATTGCGGTGGCTTTTCCGCCGTTCGGGCTGCTGTGCGTGGCCGCCGCAGTGGTGTCGGTACTGTATTCCTTCGGTCGGGATATTCTGTGGCTGGAACGCCGAGGCGCCGGCTCCGGTGACTGAGTCGAACTACGACACAACCGCGCCCGGGACATATCCCGTGGCCGGTCCAGCAGCGTGCTGACCATAGACTGAAACGCATGCATCAGCCAGAACAGGATCACGCACTTCTCCTCGAGTCCCGGACCGTGTTGCCGACCGATCACGGCGTCTTCACCACGTGCGCCTACACATTTGGTGACGTCACGCACGTGGCCATGCTGATGGGCGAACCGGCTCAGGCGGAGGCTCCGATCGTGCGCATGCACAGCGAATGCCTCACCGGGGACACCCTTGGTTCTCACCGTTGCGACTGCGGTGATCAGTTGGAGGCCGCGTTGCAAGCCATCGCCGCAGAGGGCACCGGCATCCTGTTGTACCTGCGCGGTCATGAGGGCCGCGGGATCGGACTCGCCGCCAAGCTGCGCGCCTACGCACTGCAGGACCAGGGGATGGACACCGTGGACGCCAACCGTGCACTGGGGCTCCCGGATGACGCTCGGGATTACACCGCGGCCGCGGAAATGCTCCGAGATCTGGGGTGTTCGACCGTTCGGCTGTTGTCCTCCAACCCGGCCAAGGCGGAGGCGTTGACCAGCCTGGGGATCACGGTGGCGGATCGGGTGGTACTCCCGGTCGTGGACCGACCCGAGAACTCTCATTACTTGCAGACCAAGCGCCAGCGTATGCGTCACGATCCGCTGGCCGGCCGGGTGTCCGTGGAGGAAGACACCTTCCCCGTGTATCGAACGCTGGCCTCCAATTCGGAGGTCGTGGCGCAGTTGGCCCAGAGCGCTGACGGTTTTATTGCAGCTCGCGGCGGGGACGCGGAGTTCGTCTCCGGCGAGGCCGACCGCACCCACCTACATCATTTACGCGCAGCGGTGGACGCGGTGCTGGTGGGGGCCACCACGGTCACCCGAGACGACCCGCAGCTCACGGTCAGGGCGGTGCAGGGGGAGAACCCGGTGCGTGTTCTGCTGGATCCGCGCGCACGGATTCCCGTGGCGAGCCGGGTCCTGCAGTCCGCAGATGCGCGCACGCTGTGGTTGGTCGGCCAGGACACCGAGGTCCCTTCCGGGTGTGGTGAACATGTTGAGATCGTGCGTCTGCCCGCGAGCGCGGACGGTAGTTCGGCCGGGGGTCCAGGCGCCGCGGGCACCTCAATAGACCCGGCTGCGGTTCTGCGCGTGGTTCGGGAGCACATTAGTGGTTCCATCCTGGTGGAGGGCGGCGGCAAGTCGGTCTCCGCGTTCCTCTCCGCGGGTCTGCTGGATCGGCTGTTCCTCACCGTGGCACCCGTGTTGATCGGGGACGGGGTCCCCGGAGTGCGCTTCGAAGGGTCGAAGGTCATGGGTGAGGCGCTGCGTGCGCCGTTCCGCCGGTACACGTTCGAGGAGGATGTCTGTACCGAGTTCGTGCTCAGCCAAGCGGCCAGGGATCACGACGCCGCTCAGATTGCCGGGCAATCCGCCGCGCAGGCTGTCGGGCACGCAACGGTGCAGAACACGGGCCAGGAATTCGATGCCCGGTAACCGGATTAGGCCTGTCGCTCCTCGTCTACCGGGGTCTGCGCGTTCTGGTCTCGTTCTGCCTCGGCCTTCGTCGGGCCCTGTTGTACCGCACGGCGCCGGGCGCCCCAGGTCAGAACTGCGGCGCCGGGGAGGGTGGACACTACCGCGAGTAGCCCATAGCCGGTGGCCGCGGTGACGGCCTGCTCTGCGGGAACGCCCATGGCCGGAGCCAGCGCACCGACCGAGAATTCTCGAACGCCCCAGCCTCCCACTCCCACCGGCAGGCTCATGGACGCCAACCCCACGGTCGCGACCGGCGCATGAAGGGGCCCGCTCAACTGGGCCATCGCCAGGAGGAACAGGGCGATGAGGGTGAGTACGCTCAGTGCGGAGGTGCCCCACACAATGACCTGGCGAGGTGCGGGCAGTCCGCGCAAGCAAACGATTGCCGCCGCCAGGAACACCACGGCGGCTACCGCCGCGACGATCACCACAGGCCACTGCGCTTCACCCCGTTCCGCACTCACTCCCAGCACGAGTGCGGTAGCGATGAACAGACATGCGGTGGCGCTGAGCCGTTCAGCACCGACGGCCAGCAGCGGAGACCACCAGTGCTGCCGCCCCCGGTGGCGGTAGACGGCCACTCGTGCGGCGTCCCCGCCCAGACCACCCGGCAGAATCATGTTGCCGAAAGCGGAGGCATAGCAGTCGCCCCACGCCCGGCGGAAGCTGAGATCAATCCGCTGCTCGGCGGCCAGTATCTTCCAACGAATCGCCTGTGTCAGCGCCACGATCAGACCCGCCAGCAGTGCAGCGAATACGGTCAGCGGAGTCAACACCTGGCCCCCTGCCACCAGTGCCTGAATCCCGACCGCGCGGGCCGTCAACCAGAGCAGGACGAGGGTGACCGCTAGCATGGCGATCCGTCGGAGCCAGAGTTTCTTCACGGGGTCAGCAGTCGTGGCGGGCATCCACCAGAACATCGCAGTGGTCCACGGTGACGGTCAGGTGGTCGGCGGCCTGCTGGTTGCGGGTCTTGAGCCAGTCAAGGGCGTCATCTTCCAGTTCGGGAGAGGCCTCGATGGCGGCGGCTACCCGTTCGGTCAGGAACCTCCGTGTGAACTCCGCATCACGGGGTGAGATCAGGTGCCACGGACTGTTGCCGTGCGTGGCTCGGACTCCGTGGTCTCGAGCGGCCCGCAGCATCGTCTGGCCCCCTTCCGCGCCTAGTTTGCCGTCCTGTCGCTGGTGCTCGGCAAATGCTTGGGCGAGTCCGTTGTCCCTGGGATCCGCCGGTTCCAGGTGCCAGTCCGCAGTGATGCTCAGCAGGAACAGCCCCAGCCCCTGGTATGTGGTCAGGGTCTTGAGAATGGCTTCTACATCGTCCTGGGTGAGTACGTCCACCACCGCACTGCAGGTCAACAACAGCGTGCCCGGGGCAGGATGGACGGGGAGGTAGTCGCCCAGGGCCGTGGGCAGGTCCGACAGATGCGTGACCATGGTGTCCGCGTCCGCCACGTGTTGGCTCGCGATCTCCAGCGACGGCTCGTGGGCGTCCACGAGCAGCCACTGGATGTGCCGATCGGGCAACCGCGGGGTCAGATGGTGCCGGAACCACGCCGCTGATTTACCGGTGCCGGCGCCCAGATCCACAACGGTCAGAGGCGCCTGCCCCGTGGGGTCAGCATCCAGCAGAGCCTGCGCGGCACGGTCCAAAAGGGGCAGGGACTGTCGTCGAGCGGCGTCGTCCAAAGGAACGCGAGCCTCGAGCCAATCCTGGGCGGCGCCGATCATTCCGGGTTCCTCTCGCTCGGTGTTGTGGGGTGAGGGAAAGCGCCGCACGAAGACACAGCGTCCAGGAGCGCGCTCGCGGTGTCCTCCCAGCTGCGCAGGCCGGGCCGGAGCCTTGCGGCGTCGTCGCGAAGGCGGACCCGATACTCAGTATCTGTCAGCCAACGCGTGAGTGCCGACACCCACTGCTCTTCCACCAACGGCAGGGCCTGGCCAGCTCCGAGCGCCTCTTCGGCTCCCGTGCTGGCGCTGACCAAGGCAGGGATTGCGGCAGAGGCGGCTTCCGTGACGACCATCCCATAGGCCTCGCGATGGGAGGGCAACAGCAGGAGATCCGACGCGGCCAAAAGATCGTCAACGTCCTGCGGGTCGAGTTCGCCGGCCAACGTCACGCTCTGCAGCGGCAATGTGCGACACGCGCGGTGCAACCTGGCGCCGTACTCCGGATCGGTCGGGGGACCGGCAAACGTGCAGTGCCACCCGTCCACACCCGTCTCCGCGAGCGCGGCCAGCACGCGCACGAGGAACAGCTGATTCTTGTTCTCTTCAATGGCACCCACGCACACCAGGTGGGCGCCGGTCTCGGTGCCCGCTGCAGGCTGTCGCTTCTTCACGCCCGGCGCGGCCACGATCGCGTCCAGACCGTACAAGCTACGCACCTGATCAGCGGCATGCCGGCTGGTGGTGACGACGCCGCTCGCGGCCATCAGATTCGCCCGCTCGCGTTCCTGCGCAGCCGGGTTGGCTAAGGCCATGGGCGCGTGCACAAGCTGAATGACTGGCACGGTCAGGTCGAGCGGATCACTCAGGGAGCAACCGATCAGGCCATCCACGATGACCGGCTCATCGAACTGCGCAGCGAGGTGACGCAGAGCGGCGTCATCCTGGGCGGACGGATCCGGCCACGCCCCGGGAAGGGACTGGCGCGTGATGGCACCGCCCACGGCGTCGGCCACGAACCGGTTGTAGCGCAGCCCCCCGCTGACGCGTCCGAGATCCGGCTCGATCAATATGGTCACGGGCGTCCGGGGACTGTGTAGGCGACCTTGGCGCGGGGATTCTCGGTGAGGGTCACGGTGATTCCGACATCCGGTTGATCGCTCAGGGAGTCCGCGAGCCGCTGACCGATGTAGTGCGCGGTCGCCTCGGTGGTGGAGAGCTTGCCCTTGAAATCGGGGTGTTCGTCCAGGTTGGCGTAGCGCAGCGGGGAGAGAGCGTCATCGAGCATGTCCATGGCCTGACCGATGTCCAGGACCACCGCGTGCTCGTCCAATTCAGCGCGGCTGAACGTGGCCTCAACGGTGAGGGTGGCGCCGTGCATACCCTGTGCCGGGCCGAAGAACTCGTCGGGCAGGCTGTGGGCGATCATCACGTGATCGTTGACAGTGAGGCTGTACATGGGTCTCCTGCTCGGGTGGGTGGCGATGGTTTGTGGATGGGACTCTGGAACGAGCTGGTCAGTAGGTCAGGACGTGGCAGAGGGTGGAGCGAGCCAGGTCGGTGTCCCCGGTGATTGCGTTCATCACCTCGGGCAGGTCGTGGCGGGGTGATTCGCCGGTCAGTAGCGCGTCGAAACGTTCATCGCGCAGCGTGCGCAGCGCGGTTTGTAGTCTCTCTGGGCGGGTGCGCCGGGCCCGACGTCCCTCCGCGACCTGGCCCACCTGGCTGGCCACGATCGACAGCCGACGGGCATGGAAATCTGCACCCAACGGAACGGCGGGCGCGCGGGAACCGAACCACGAGGCCTCCACGACCGTGCCGTCGTCACCGGTGATCTCCAGTGCACGGGCCAAACCGGGTTCGGTGCCGGAGGTATGAATAACGATGTCGTTGTCCGGGGACGCCTCGTCCGGATCCACGGCGGTGAGGCCAAGGGACATCAGCAGCCTGCGGCGCTCCGGGTTGGTTTCCAGAACTTCGAGGCGGTCCAATGTCATTCCGGAGGCGAGCAGCGCGGTGGCCGTGCCGATCATGCCGGCTCCGATGATGGCGACCCGGTCCGCAATGCGCGGGGGCTCCTGCCAGAGAATGTTCAGCCCGGTCTCGGTCGCGCCGGCGAGCAGCGCGCGGTGGTCGGGGACGTCGTCGGGAATGCGCTGGACGTCGTCCGCCGTGACCACGTGGTGGGTGTGGTGAGGCAGCAGGCCGAACACTCGAGCACCGCGCCATTCGTCGGGCCCCTCATCGACCACGCCCACACCCAGATATCCGTAGGACACGGGGAACGGGAAATCTCCCAGCTGCTGTGGCGCTCGCATCAGATGCGCGATGGCCTGCGGAACCTTGCCCGTGTGAACCAATGTTTCGGTACCACGAGAAACGGCGGTTGCCACGGTGTGAACTCGCAGCTCACCCGCGGCGATGTCAGCGTGGGGTTCGGGCACCTCCCGCCACGCGCTCGTGCCTGCCGATTCCGTCCAGTACTGCCAGCCCATGGATTCCACCCTATCTTTAGGAGGGCGGACTCCCATCCCGTGTGAAGGTGCGTTGGGCCGCGGCGAGGCCGACCCATACCAGCGCCGTGTGACGTGGGAAAACACTGAAGTTCGTTACTCACAAGTAAGTTGAAGAGTTTGCCCAGGCACACGGAGGCCCTCCCTCAAGCGTCACCAACAATGGGGTAGCGTGACCAGGGTCCAGTCCGGAATGATTGCTTTTGAATACTTTGGGTTGAAGATCTGAGCAGTCTCAGTGACATGGCGCATAACTACATGGGTTGAAGGTTGAACGGACAATGCCGTTCGAGTACACCAGTTCAGCCGGTCCTGACATGGGGGTGTCTTTTTTGGCAATTGATTCGACATTGAACGGCGACTGGTCCATCGACCCGTCGCACTGTCGCTTCGGGTTCTCCACCCGCCACGCGATGGTGACTCGAGTGCGCGGGGCCTTCAACGACGTTGAAGGACATGCGCACTTGGACACGGAGAATTGGGATAACTCCACGGTGGAGGTCAGGCTCGAGGTCCAGAGCGTTGATACCCGCAACAGCCAGCGTGATCAGCACTTGCGCAGTGCTGACTTCTTCGATGCGGAGAACCACCCCGAGATCATCTTCAAGTCCACCGGACTGGATGAAGTGGACGAGTCGCAGTTCATCATCTCCGGTGACCTGACCATTCGCGGTATCACCCGCCCCATCACCATCCCCATGGAACTCCTGGGTATCGACACCGATCCCACCGGTGGCCTGCGTGCCGGCCTCGAAGGCGGTCGGCGCATCGACCGCAAGGACTGGGGCGTCTCCTGGAACACCCCCTTGGACTCCGGCGGAGTCCTGGTCAGCGACAAGATCAGCCTGGAATTCGAGCTGTCGCTGATCAAGGACCAGTAAGTCCGCAATACCTCTTTAAGGGAGCTCCTCATCCGAACGGGCGGGGAGCTCCCTGTATGTCGGGCAATGATCGGACCCTCGACGCGTGAACTAACCTTGGTCGAGTGATTCAGTGGTTCGAACGGCATCAAGTGGTGTTGTACCTCGCCTCCATCGGGTTCGCCGTGATCGTGGGCCTGGCGTTTCCCGAGATTGCGGCCCCGGCGGAGACTCTGATCAATCCCGTGCTCGGCTTGCTGCTCTACGCGACCTTCCTGGGGATCCCGTTCACCCGGTTGAATGCGGTTGTGCGTGACTGGAAATTCTTGCGATCCACGCTGTGGTTGAACTTCGTCCTGGTGCCGATCGTGGTGTTCGGGCTGTCGCGGTTCGTCACCCACGACCAGGCTTTGCTCGCCGGGGTTCTCTTGGTGCTGCTGTGTCCGTGTGTGGACTACGTCGTGGTCTTCACAGGCCTGGCCGGCGGAGCGAATGACCGTCTCCTCGCGGTGTCGCCGGTTCTCATGCTCGCGCAAATGCTGCTGTTGCCGGGCTACTTGTGGCTCATGGCCGGTGCGGACATGGTTTCGGTTGTGGACTTCGGCCCGTTCGTTGAGGCGTTCGCGCTGTTGATCGTGCTGCCACTCGGGGCGGCCATCCTGACTCAGCTGGCAGCCCGCACTCGCGTAGGTCACGTTCTGGAGGGCACTGCCGTGGCCGCAATGGTCCCGCTCATGATGCTCACCCTGGCCGTGGTGGTCACCTCCCAAATCGCAAGCGTCAATGTCCAATTGTCAGCGTTGCTCGCGGTGATCCCGATATTTTTCGCCTTCGCGGTCATTATGTTCGGCCTGGGCCAGTGGGTGGGGCGGCGCAGTGGATACGACGTCGTCGCGAGACGCGCGCTCGTCTTCTCCGGTGTCACGCGCAATTCCCTGGTGATCCTCCCACTGGCCCTTGCACTGCCAGCGGCCATGGACCTGGCACCGTTGGTCGTGGTGACTCAAACGCTGGTGGAACTGCTGGTCATGGTGGCCATGGTTCGACTGGTGCCCGGGCTCGTTCGCGCCTGACTGTCGATATCTGGGCGTTCGATCCGGGTCGCCTCTCGTGACCGCAGGCACCAAGAATTTCCCTGACTTTTCCGAGCCACCCCTTGACGCGCCCAGGAAGTGAATCTAGATTCACTATTAATGAATACAGATTCACTTACCCAGGTTTCCGGGGCCGAACCGGTCGAGGCGGCCCGCGACGCAAGGACGCGTGCGCGGCGTCGTCAATTGCTGGCGGCGGCCGTGAAAGTGCTGCAGGGCAAGGGCAGCGAGCAAATGTCTATGCAGAGCGTGGCGCAGGAAGCCGGCGTGAGTGTGGGTTTGATCTACCGGTACTTCTCGAACAAGGAAGAAGTGCTGCGCAGCGTGATCGTGGGGGTGCTCGAGGACATCGATGCCCGGGTACCGGCAGCGATCCTCGCTGCGGGGGACGACCCCGTGGATCGCGTGGCCGCCGGGTTCGACGCCTACTGCAGGGTGATCGCCGAGAACAGCGAGGCCTCCGTGATCACTTACCGCGAGAGCAGCAGGCTGTCCGCAGAGAACCGGAGGGTCATCAAGGACCTGGAAATGGCCTCCGTGAAACCTCTCGGACAAGCCACCCAGGACGCCGTGGATGCCGGCCTCTTCGCTGCGTTGGACGTGGATCTGTTCGCCTTCAACCTCGTGCTGCTTGCCCATGGATGGGCCTTGAAGTCCTGGTACTTCCAACCCCAGCACACCGTGGGCAGCTACATCTCCGGCCAGCTGGCGCTCGTACTTTCTGCCGCACTGGCTCCCGAACATCACACCGAGTACACCCGTTACCTCACCCCGAAAGAGGACTGAGCAATGACTGATCAAACCACCGCACCCGCAGCTCCCGAGTTCGAAGACATTGTGTACGAAATTGACGGCCCCACCGCAGTGATCACCATGAACCGGCCGCAGCGCTATAACGCGTTCCGCGCACAGACCGTGCACGAGCTGATCACGGCCTTCCGCCTCGCCTGGGCCGACAGGAACGTGCAAGCTGTGATTCTGACCGGCGCCGGCGAAAAAGCCTTCTGCACCGGCGGTGACGTCAAGCAGCGCGCCGAGACCGGTGACTACGGACCGTCCCCGTCCGGAATGTTCGAGATCGGCAACCTGCACAAAACCATCCGGGACATCCCGAAACCGGTGATCGCCGCGGTCAACGGCCTGGCCATCGGTGGCGGTCACGTGCTGCACGTGATCTGCGACCTGACGATCGCCTCGTCCACTGCCCGGTTCGGCCAGTCCGGCCCCAAGGTCGGCTCGTTCGATGCCGGCTTCGGTTCGGCCTACTTGGCCCGAGTGGTGGGGGAGAAACGAGCCCGAGAGATCTGGTACCTGTGCCGCCAGTACGACGCCGCAACTGCCGAACGCTGGGGCCTGGTCAACACCGTGGTGGAACCGGACCAGCTCTTGGACGAGGCCAAGTCATGGGCCGCGGAGATCGCGGAGAAGTCACCCACCGCGCTGCGCTTCCTCAAACAGTCCTTCAACGCGGACACGGATCACCAGGCGGGGCTGTCCAACCTGGCGATGTCCGGGCTCGACCTGTTCACCGAATCCCCGGAGGGCCAGGAGGGCGCAGCGGCGTTCGCTGAGAAGCGCATGCCCGATTTCAACAGCCATGTGATCAGTCACTGATTCGGCCCGGTTCAGGAAGTAATCGTGACAGCAACAGCCGCACGTGAGACGAAGGAGTCCGCACCATGGAAATGATCCTCAGCCCGGCACAGGAAGAACTGGTGGCCGCAGCCAGCGGGCTCCGGGAGAAACTGGCCGCCGGGTACCGCGAGCGCGAAACTGCTCGTCGGATTGAACCCGAACTGCGCCGAGAAATCGGTGCCCTGGGACTGATCGGTCCTGAGTTGCCGTCAGAATACGGTGGCCGTGACCTTCCGCGGCTCACCTCCGGGCTGATTGTGGAGCAAATTGCCCGCGGTGATTTCAATGTGGGATACCTGCAGGTGGTGGGTTCGCTGGTGGGCCAGATCCTGGCCAGCAACGCCACTGCGGAAACCGCACGGAAGTACGTGCCGCGCATCACGAGTGGCGAAGGCATCGTGGGGATCGGGCTGTCCGAACCGGATGCAGGTTCGGACGCCGGCAACCCGCGGATGACCGCGCGGAAGGACGGCGACTCCTGGGTCATTGACGGCGTGAAGTCGATGTCTTTCGCAACCCAGGCGGAGGCCACGGTGATTTTCGCCCGGACCGATCCCGAGGCCGGAAGGGGGCGCGGTATCAGTGCCTTTGTCCTGGACGTGGACAGCCCCGGCGTGCGGATCGAACCGGTCGAGGACACCGGTACCCGAGCCGTGGAGCGCGGCCTGATCCACTGCGACGGCGTGCGCGTACCGGCCTCGAACCTGCTGGGCGCCGAGGGCGCCGGGTTCACTCAGGTCATGCAGGGCTTCGACTTCTCCCGTGCGCTCATCGGCCTGCAATGCCTGGGAACCGCCGAAGTCACGGTCGAGGAAACGTGGGACCACGTGAGCCACCGAGAGGCCTTCGACCAGCCCCTCTCCAAGTTCCAGGGGGTTTCGTTCCCGCTGGCGGAGGCGGAAACCCAGCTCGCCGCCGCGCGGCTGTTGTGTCTACGGACCCTTCATTTGAAGGACACGGGGCAGAACCACACCAAGGAAGCCGCCATGTGTAAATGGTGGGCACCCAAGGTCGCCCACGACGCCATTACCCAGTGCCTGCTGTTGCACGGCCAGTTCGGCTACCGCACGGACAAGCCCATTGAACAACGCATGCGTGACGTGCTCGGTCTCCAGATCGGGGACGGCACCGCC
>JAKDKI010000050.1 GCA_030453435.1 Kocuria sp. | reverse complement strand
GTTCACACCGCGAGACGCTGTTGAAAAGATTCGTGCTGGTTCACCTGCGCTGGCCGCTCTCCGTCTCCGGAGAACTCTTCGATCCCGCGTGCTCGCGCATGCGTGATGACCGGCGGTCTTAGGTACGCACTAATGTACCCGAAGGATTTGAACCGTGCCAAATCGTGGGCGCACCCGTTCAGTCGTCGATCTTTCTCATGGCGCGGCGCTTGGCTACTCCGTGATTCGTTCCGGGTGCGTGTACACGTTGCACGTTCCCCGGCGGTTGAAACCCACCACGGTCACACCGTGCTCACGGCCGTGCTTCACCGCGAGCGCCGAGGGCGCGCTGACTGCCGAGAGCACCGGGATGCCGGCCATCGCTGCCTTGCTGACGAGTTCGAACGAGGCACGCGCGGACACCTGCAGCACGCAGTCGTTGAGCGGAAGCCGGTCCTGGTGCATGGCCCAGCCGATGACTTTGTCCACTGCGTTATGACGCCCCACGTCCTCCCGGACCACGAGCGGCTCGGCTGATGAGTCCAGGAACAATCCCGCAGCGTGGACCCCGCCGGTCGCATCGAAGACTCTCTGCTGCTCGCGCAGTTCATCGGGCAACTGCACAAGGCGCTGCGCCCTCATGACCGGACGCACCGGCGGCAGCGGGTACGAACTGGGCTTGACGATTTCTTCCATGGAAGAGGTCCCGCACACGCCGCACGATGATGAGGTGTAGACGTTACGTGTGGTGCCCTTCTTGGGGCCCCGCGCACCCGGGGCAAGTCTCACATCAATCACGTTGTAGGTACGGTGCCCGTCCTGATCCACCCCGGAGCTGTAGTCCATCCCCGCAATGTGCTCCATCTGCTGGACCACGGCTTCACTCAGTAGGTATCCGGGGACCAGCTCGAAATCGTGTCCGGGAGTCCTCATGGTCACGGTGAACTGTTCGCCGTTGATCCGGATCTCCAGGGGTTCTTCGCCCGCGAGCTTGTCCGGGCCGGTGAATTCCTCACCGTCCGCCGACAGCCTCCGCACCCGAGTCGGGACCACTATTCTGCTGACCATGTGGAGTTATCCGTCCAGCCCGACCCAGGAGTGGGTTCCGTCCGTGTAGGTCTGGCGTTTCCAAATGGGCACACGCAATTTGATGCGATCCACCAGCGCGTCGCACGCGGCAAAGGCTTCCTTGCGGTGAGCCGAGGCCACCGCCGCTTCCAGGGCGCTGTCGCCCACCCTCAGGGCTCCGATCCGGTGCTCGGTCCAGATCCGCACCCCCGGATACTCCTCGGCGATTTCCTCCGCGACCGCCGCGATCACGGCATTCGCATCAGGGTGAGCACTGTATTCGAGTCCGGTGACGCCCGATCGGCCGCCGTCGTGATCTCGAATCATGCCGCTGAAGCCCACCACGGCACCACAATCGGCCGCCATCACGGCGGCCTGGGCACGGGCCGAGTCCAAGGGCTCCTGACTCACCCGTGCATGCAGTACGCACGACGACGCCGAGGGCGCGCGTTCTGCGTGGCCGTCCGGTGTGCGCTCGGCTCCCCCAAAGGCTCCGTCTCCGGTTCCCCGGTTTGTTCCGGCGTCGACCGTGCTGGTGGTCACTTGGTCAACTCCGCGACCGGCTCCCCGTTCAGCCTCCGCACCGCGAACCTCACCGTGCCCGTGTACGTCTTCCAGCTGGGCGCTGATGTGGTCCAACAACGGTTCGAGTACCGAGATACCGTCCTTCACACCGCCCTTGGAGCCGGGCAGATTTACGACGAACGTCATACCCGTGTGCCCGGCCACGCCGCGGCTCATCACTGCCGTAGGAGTCTTCTCGAGCCCCTTGGCCCACAGGGCATGCATGATTCCCGGTGATTCACGCTCCAGGATTCGCGCGGTTGTCTCCGGGGTGACGTCATCCGAGTTCAATCCGGTGCCACCACTGGTCACAATAAATCTGGGGCGTTCGGCCTGCGGTGTGCGTTCCGTGAGTTCCCGCAGGGTTTCCTCGACCTGCGGACCATCCGGGATCACCCGAACGGGGTCCACGGTGAGGCCCAATCCGGTCAGCCATTCGTGCAGAACAGGACCGCACAGGTCTTGGGCCTCGCCGCGTGCTGCGGATGAGGACACGATCATCACCACGGCGCGGCGGCCTCTCAGGTGCAGTCCGTGAGATTCGTCCCGGTGCGATCCGTGGTCCTTGGCCGCGCGCGTCTCAATCACTGTCTGCTCCAATCGCCGCTCTTGCCGCCGGACTTGGCCACGACCTGCACACCCGTGATCCGGGCTGCTTTGTCCACGGCCTTGATCATGTCGTACAGCGTGAGGCCCGCTACGCTGGCGGCCGTCAACGCTTCCATTTCGACACCGGTGACCCCTCGGGTCTTGACCGTGGCGCTGATGTGCACCCGGTCCTGTCCCGGGACCAGATCCACCGTGACCTTGGACAGCGGCAACGGGTGGCACAGCGGAATCAGGTCGGGGGTGCGTTTGGCGGCCATGATGCCCGCAATTCGTGCCACGGCCAGGGCATCTCCCTTGGGAAGATCGCCACTGGACAGGAGCTCCACCACGTCCGCGCGGGTGATGACTTCCGCCACTGCCGTGGCTTCCCGGGAGGTCACGGCTTTCTCGCTCACATCCACCATGTGCGCCGTGCCGTCCTCGCGCACATGCGTCAACCGGTCTTGGTTGTCACTCATTGGCCGTCTCCTGTCCGATGATCGTCCCGCCGCTGACGGGCAGAATGTCCACGCGTGTCCCCGCCGGGAACTCCTGATCTCCCGCGGGGATCCGAAGCAACACGCTAGCGCGTGCGGCTGACATCAGCAGGTGCGACGACGCTCCCCCGACGCAGCGCACCGCAGGTTCCCGAGCGGCGTCGTCGCCCGCTTCAAGCAGGCCACGCCGCAGCTGGCTGCGGCCGGTCAGGCCACGCACCGGGTCGGTGAGGACCGCGGAGGCCCAGCGTGGTGGAACGCAGGACCCCCACACCTGGGCGAGCGCCGGTCGCAGGAACATCTCGCACGACACCCAGCTGCTGACCGGGTTCCCGGGTAAACAGACCACCGGCACGCCCCGGTAGTGGCCGCAGCCCTGAGGTCCGCCCGGCTGCATGGCCACGTGACCGAACCACATCTGCGCTTCACGTTCCAAGGCCAATCGCACCACCTCGAAGGCACCGGCGCTGATCCCCCCGCTCGTCACGATCAAGTGTGGAGCTTCACCGTCCACGGCCGCTCTCAGTCGCCGTGAGAATTCATCCGGGGCATCCGTGACGCTGAGTGTGGTCACTGCGGAAGCGCCCGCTTCCTCGAGCCACGATTCGAGCAGAGGCCCATTGGCGTCGTAAATGGCTCCCGGTTTCAGCGGCTGCCCGGCCGTGAGTACTTCATCGCCACCGGTGACCACCAGAACCGAGGGGCCTTGACGCACACTCACCGTGGCTGCGCCGTCCAGACCGAGTGCGGCGCACGCCCCCAGCGCTGCAGCGCCCAGGACGGTACCCGCGGACAGAGCGACAGACCCCCGTTCGACGTCGCTACCCTGCGCTCGCACGTATGTTCCGGGGAGCACGCCGGCCGCGCTCTCCCTCGTGATGGTGATGCGATCGGTGTCGAAGGAAGAGGGACTCACCCGCTCCACGGGGACCACCGCATCGGCACCTGCGGGCAGGGCAGCGCCGGTCATGACCGCCACGGCGGTACCCGGGGCGAGAGTGGTCGGTGGGGCCCCGGCAGCCTGCGTTGCCGAAACCGGCAGCGTGAATGCCTCGTCCCCCGTTGCACGAAGATCCGCTGTGCGCACGGCAAACCCGTCCATTTGCGAATTCGTGAAGGTAGGCAGCGAAATCGGGGCCAACAGATCGCGCGCTAGAACGGCCCCGCGCGCGCGGGCCAGCGGAAGCTCGAGACCAGCCGTGGCGGCGTCGTACCCGCGGGCGATCGTGGCCCGAACTGACGCTGCGTGCTCTTCGATACTGCGGCTCATGTCCCTACTCTAAGGGGGCTGGACAGACGCCTTAGACTGGGCCCATGTCCGTATTCCTCGGTATTCCACAAGCGCTACCGACCAAGGGCGTGCCCGATCAGGGGCCCCTGGTGGATCGGTTTGGGCGCGTGGCCACGGACCTGCGCATCTCCATCACGGATAAATGTAATCTGCGGTGTACCTACTGCATGCCCGCGGAGGGAATGGACTGGCTGTCCAAGTCCTCCCTGATGACCACGGAAGAAATCGTGCGGCTTACGCGTATTGCCGCGGAGGAATTCGGCGTCAAGGAACTGCGGCTCACCGGAGGCGAACCACTGATTCGCCCCGATCTCGAAGAGATCGTGGCCGCAGTGACCAAAGCGCTACCGGACTTCCCGGTTTCCATGACGACCAACGGGATCGGTCTGGCCCAACGCGCTGAGGGTCTCGTGGCTGCAGGGATGACTCGCGTCAATGTCTCCCTGGACACCCTGTGCGCCGAGACGTACAAGCAGCTCGCGCGCCGCAACAAACTCAGCGATGCCCTTGCGGGCGTGGCCGCGGCACAGGAGGCAGGTCTGTCCCCGGTGAAGCTCAATGCCGTCTTGATGCGCGGCGTCAACGACCGTGAAGCACCAGAACTACTGCGCTGGGCTCTCGAGCATGACTGTTCACTGCGCTTCATCGAGCAGATGCCGCTCGACGCAGATCACGGCTGGACCCGCACCAACATGGTGACCGCCGCGGAGATCCGCGAACACCTCTCCGAACACTTCGATCTCAGTGCGGACCTGGACCCGCGCAACGGTGCACCGGCCGAAAAGATGCTCGTGCGCGAACGCGGCGGCACTGAGGTGCTCGGCACGGTGGGCATCATCGCTTCTGTCACCGAACCGTTCTGCGCGGACTGCACGCGCACCCGCATCACTGCGGAGGGCAGAGTGCGCTCGTGCCTGTTCTCCCACCACGAGACGGACCTGATGCAGCTCCTGCGTTCGGACGCCACGGACCAGGACATCGCCCAGCGCTGGCGGGCCGCCATGTGGGTGAAACCCCGAGCCCACGGCATGGATCACACGGGTCTCGACTCCGAGGATTACGTCCAACCCGACCGCAGCATGAGCGCCATTGGAGGCTGACAGAGCAGTGCTCGTTCGTTATTTCGCGGCCGCCGCCGCGTCCGCAGGCACCGAACAGGAAGACGTCTCCGCGGACACGACCATGACCCGTTCGGAGCTTCAACAAGTACTCACCAATCTGCACCCCGTGGCTCCCGAGGGTGAGAAGACGCTGGCGCAGGTGCTGTCCCAATGTTCCTGGCTGGTCAATGGCGTGGCCCATAAGGACCCGGAATCCACGATCGCCCCCGCCGCAACGGTGGATGTCCTGCCGCCTTTTGCCGGTGGCTGAGGCCCTCACGGCCCACCCCTACTGGTGGAACAGTCTGACGCCGGCCCGCCATGCGCGCCGCGGACAGGCGCAGCAGCTCGCCTACGATCTAGGGGCAGCCCTGGCCGCTGCTCGATCCGAAGAAACCTCCGTTTTCCTCGGTGACGCCGTGGGCGCCACCCTGGCCCGCGACGTCCACGCCCTGTGCCCGGTGCCCCACTACGCCTCTAGCGCCATGGATGGTTACGCGGTGCGCGGGCCCGGCCCGTGGCGGGTGGTTACCGCAGACACGTCTCTGCACGATGCCGCTTCCACTGCAGACCTCGAATTGGCCCGGGGCGAGGCGGTGCCGGTGGTGACCGGCGGTGTCATCCCCACGGGATCCGACACCATCATCCGGGACGAGTACGCCCTGCGTTCCGGCGCGGAATTGCGCTTCGACCAATGCCGTCCGCATTCTGAACTCGAAGGTCGGCATGCCCGGCCCGCAGGCACCGAGTGTGGCTCCGGTGAGACGATTCTGACCGCCGGAACCGTGTTGAGCCCAGCGGACGTTGCGTTCGCGGCTGTAGCCGGGGTGGATGAGCTGCCGGTAGTTCCGGCCCCCGCCGTCCGATTCCTGCTCACGGGGTCAGAGGTACAGGGATCGGGAATCCCGGCCCCCGGGTTCGTGCGTGATGCGTTTTCACCGTCCCTGCCGCCGATCCTTGCCGGTTTGGGCGCGCGGGTGGATCAGAGTTCAGTGCACCGGATACCCGATGAGGCTGACGCTTTCGCGGCGGCCGTCGAACGTGCGGTCACAGAAGGGGTGCCCTTCATCGTGACCACCGGCGGCACTGCTCGCTCCCGCGCCGATCACGTGCGAGCACACCTGGAACGTCACGCAACACCCATTATCGATGAGTTGGATCTGCAGCCCGGCCATCCCACGTTATTCGCCGCTCACCCTGCGGGCACCGCGATCCTCGCCCTGCCCGGTAACCCCCTCGCGGCTTTTACCGCACTGACAGTGTTGGCCGTGCCATTCCTACGGGGCATGCTGGGCCAGCCGGCACCCACCTCGCACGCAGTGCGGATCGCCCACGACATCCAGGGGGCGCGCCGCGAACGGTTGGTGCCGGCCTTCCAGCACGCCGACGGCGCGTGGTCACCGTGCCGGGACATCGGTGCCAACATGCTGCGCGGCCTGTCCCGCGCAGACGCACTACTGAGCGTGCCGGTCGAAGGTCTGGTCGCCGGTGCGCGTGCAGAAGCCCTGGCCCTGCCCTGGAAACCCGTTGCCGGTAAACCTGACTTGGTGACGGACAACCCATAGCCCGCGCTCGTCGGGCCGGGTCAGATCTCTGCCGGCAGACTCTCCCTTCGGAACTAGGGTCAGTTGGCCCTGAAGTCCCGCAGCCAGACAGCGGACTGACCTGCGTCCTGGAAACCCAGTTGCGCGTTGACCCAATTCATCCGGTCGTTGCCCGTGTGGGTCCATGAGTAAACAGTCTCGACTTCCGGCTGCACCTCGGTGAGCTGCTTCAGATTGGCCATTTTCAAACGCATTCCCAACCGACGCCCGCGATGCTCGCGGATCACCAGGGTTTCGTCCTGGAGTGCCAACGTGGGTCGGTGCTGCGCCAGAATGAGTTCAGTCATCCCCACGAGTTCGCCATTGTCCCGGTCCTCGGCCACGGCCATGAGGGACCGATCGCCGTCTTCCTCGCGGAGACGCTCCGTACGACGAACGCGCTCAGCATCCCACGGGTCAGGATCACTCACGATGGGCTTGACGAAGGAATCGCTGGGCAGCCTGGCGTGCAATCGGGCAAGCGGCTCCAACAGTTCTTCCGGCGCCGAGTCCACCCACGTGTGCAACGCGTAGCGCTCGGTGAACGGAACCTCTTCCAGCGAACGCTCGATCGACTCGACGCGTTCCTGTGGCAACGGCACGTCCAAGAGCGCAAAACTGCTCACGGTCTGAAGTTCATAGCCGGCGTGTTCTGCAAAGCGTGTCTGCCGGTGGCTCGCGGGCAGTTTGCCGGAACCGTCCGCGGCGTCGATCCACTGGACACCCACGCCGCTGGTCTCGCCACCCATGACGCTACCGTCGCCGGGCCCCGCGGGAGCCTTCAGCTCGGACGCCGGGTGTTCGGTGACCAGACGGATCACGCGCCGGGACTCACCGTAGGCAAGCTGCTCCGCGGCGGACAGCAAAGAGCGCCCAATCCCCTCGGACAGCTCATCCGGATCCACGTCCACCACGATCTGCGCGATATCGGTCTCGGAGATAAGCGGCATACGAACCTCCGCGCGGCCGACCAAGCGACCATCCATATAGGCACAGAGGATGTTGACGCGCTCGTAGGGGTCCTTGAGATCCCGAAAAATATCGTGCGCATCATTACTGAGCTCCGCGGTACCCCACACGTATTGCCTCGAGGACTGCACCAGGGCCGCCACCTGGCCCAACTGCTCCTGCGCCGCCTGATCAAAACCGTCAGGGATACGCATCAGCTCAATGGCAAGCGCTGATGTCTGACTCACGGGGAACTCCTTCCGCGTTCCGAGCTGTTCGGAACGGACCTGCCCACTATCGATCATGCACCGTTGCCGCCGATAGGAATAGCAAGTTCACTGTTTAGTTTACCGCTGCGGCTTCGGGCAAGACAGGAGGGCCCGGCCACAAGTGGTCCGAGCCCTTCCGTCTCATAGCATCAACCGTGCCTCAGCGGGCACGAACGAGGATCATGCCTCGCTGGTCACCTCGGTGGCGTTCGGGTCCACGGGGACGCCCGGGCCGAACGTGGTGGCCACGGTGGCCTTGGTGATGTAACGGCCCTTGGAAGCGGACGGCTTCAAACGAAGCACCTCTTCCAGAGCAGCGCCGTAGTTCTCGGCCAGCTTCTGGGTGTCGAAAGACGCCTTGCCGATGATGAAGTGCAAGTTGGAGTGCTTGTCGACACGAAAGTCGATCTTGCCGCCCTTGATGTCGCCAACAGCCTTGGCCACGTCCATGGTCACGGTGCCGGTCTTGGGGTTCGGCATCAGGTTACGAGGACCCAGCACCTTACCCAGACGACCGACCTTGCCCATCATGTCCGGGGTGGCCACGGCGGCGTCGAAGTCCACCCAGCCGTCCTGAACCTTGGCGATCAGGTCGTCGGAACCAACGTAGTCGGCGCCGGCTGCTTCAGCAGCGGCAGCCTTGTCACCGGTTGCGAAGACGACCACGCGGGCGGTCTTACCGGTGCCGTGGGGAAGGTTCACGGTGCCGCGAACCATCTGGTCCGCCTTGCGGGGGTCAACGCCCAAACGCATGGCCACCTCGACGGTCGGGTCGGACTTGCTGCCTTCGGCCAATTCCTTGGCCAGGGCGACTGCCTCGGCGGGGGCGTAGAACTTGCCCTCTTCGATCTTGGCGGCAGCCGCCTGGTATGCCTTGCTGCGCTTTGCCATCTGCTTGTTCTCCTTGTGCAGTTGTGGTCTGCGGACCGCGCTCGGCCCTGCCACGGGGAAACGTCTGGTACTGAGAGCTAGCTAGAGCGCTCAGGCAACCTCGATGCCCATGGAACGGGCAGTGCCGGCGATGATCTTGGCAGCAGCCTCGACATCGTTGGCGTTGAGGTCTTCCTTCTTGGTCTCGGCGATCTCACGGACCTGGTCCATGGTGATCTTGCCGACCTTGTTGGTGTGGGGCACACCGGAACCCTTGGCAACGCCTGCAGCCTTCTTGATCAGCTGAGCAGCCGGCGGGGTCTTGGTGATGAAAGTGAACGAACGGTCTTCGTACACGGTGATTTCCACCGGCACGATGTTGCCGCGCTGGGATTCCGTGGCCGCGTTGTAGGCCTTGCAGAATTCCATGATGTTGACGCCGTGCTGACCGAGTGCGGGACCCACGGGAGGAGCCGGGTTAGCGGCACCTGCCTGGATCTGCAGCTTGATCAGGCCTGCGACCTTCTTCTTGGGAGCCATGTGATGGTCCTTTGCTTGCTGTGCGTACCGCCGCACAGGAGCGTACGACGGCGGGTGGTCACCGTGGCGCGGTGACCGAACGGAAACGCCCCGGACCAAAGCTCATCCGGGGGTGTCCGAAAACTAGGGGTGAGATCAGATCTTCGAGACCTGGTGGAAGCCCAGGGTGACCGGGGTTTCACGCTCGAAGATGGACACCAGCACCACGAGCTGCTGGGATTCCACCTTGATCTCGGAAATCGTGGCGGGAAGGGTCTCGAACGGGCCTTCCTTGACGATCACGGACTCGCCGACCTCGAAGTCCACGGTGATCGCGGGCTCTGCAGCGCCGGAAGCAGCACCGCCACCGGAGGTCTCGGACAGGCCCTTGGCCTTCTCCGGGGTCTCGAACACGGGTGCCAGCATCTCGAACACTTCGTCCATGCGCAGCGGCACGGGGTTGTAGGCGTCCTGACCCACGAATCCGGTAACACCCGGCGTGTGGCGGACGGCGCCCCAGGAAGCGTCGGTGAGGTTCATACGGACCAGCACGTAGCCGGGGATACGAACGCGTCGCACGGTCTTGCGCTGAGCGTTCTTGATCTCCACGACCTCCTCCATGGGAACCTCGATCTGGAAGATGTCCTCTTCCATGTTGAGGGACTGGATGCGGGTCTCGAGGTTGGTCTTCACGCGGTTCTCGTAACCGGCGTAGGTGTGAATCACGAACCAGTCGCCTTCTTGACGACGCAGCTTGGCCTTGAACTCCTCGACGGGGTCCACCTCGTCCTCGGCGTCCTGCGCCTCGGCAGTCTCGTCCGTGTCCGCGGACTCGGGCTGCTCGGTGTCAGCGGTCTCGTTCTCAGCCGGGGCCTGCTCAGCCTCATCGGAAGTGGCGGACACGCTCTCGGCAGCCTCTGACTGCGCAGCATCCGCGGATGCGGACTCGGGCTGCACTGCCTCAGCGGCTTCGTTTTCGAGCTCGTGGTCGGTCACTGGAGATTCCTGCTTTCTATGGACGGCTAGAAGATGTGGTGTGGTCTTAGACCTGGTCGCCGTTGCCGAACACCCAGATGGCTACCTGGCCGAAGCCCAGGTCCAAAAGGGAGATCAGCAACATCATGAAGGCCACGAAGACCAGCACAACCAGTACGAAATTGACGAGTTCGCGGCGCGAGGGTGCAACGACCTTCTTGAGCTCGCCGATGACCTGTCGAATGAACAACCAGATGCGACCAAAAAAGCCCCGCTGCTGATTTGATCCAGCGGGTTGGTCCGAGGTTTCTCCGGTAACGGTGTGCGACATCGGCTCTCCCCTGCGTGGATTGGTTCCCGGCGGTGGTTTAGGTGCCGTTGTAGGTCTGAAGCAGGGCAGACAGGACTCGAACCTGCAACCTGCGGTTTTGGAGACCGCTGCGCTACCAATTGCGCCACTGCCCTTCAGTTTGCGGCTTGTTCACACAAGACCACGAACACGGTGCATGAGCTTACCACCTTCGCCCGTTGGGTCCGGACCAGACTCCGAATCCAGGCGTGCGAAAGTAAACGCACCAACAATCAATGGTACGCGCACGGCCAGCTCTGTGCAAAGCACGCGTGGGCACGCCTAAACTGAAGGTGAGCGCCTACTGGCTGCGCAGTCAGGGCGGACGCCGTCACAGAACCGAGGAGAGTTGACCACCATGCCCCCAGCTCAGCAGCGAATTTCCCGCAAGATCG
>JAKDKI010000307.1 GCA_030453435.1 Kocuria sp. | reverse complement strand
TTCACCGTGATGTCCTGCGACAACATTCAGGGCAACGGGGACATGGCGCGCGAGCAATTTACCGCCTACGCACGATTGCGTGACCCTGAGCTGGCGCAGTGGATCCAAGACACCGTGCCGTTCCCCAACTCCATGGTCGACCGCATTACCCCGGTCACCACGGATGCGGACCGTGAACTCGTCACCAAGGAATTCGGTGTTGAGGACGCCTGGCCGGTCGTCTGTGAACCCTTCACACAGTGGGCCCTCGAGGATTCCTTCGTATCCGGACGGCCGCCGTTCGAGGACGTCGGTGTCCAGGTCGTGCCGGACGTGGTGCCCTACGAACTCATGAAGCTTCGACTGCTCAACGCGAGTCACCAGGCCCTGTGCTACCCCGGCTACCTTGCCGGTTACCGCTACGTGCACGAGGTGTGCCAGGATCCGCTGTTCATCGACTACTTGCTGGCCTACATGGACCGAGAGGCCACACCCACCCTGCAGCCCGTCGAGGGAGTGGACCTCCATGCCTACAAGCGACAGCTGATCGAACGGTTCGCGAACCCCAACGTCCGGGACACCCTGGCGCGATTGTGCGCCGAGTCCTCGGACCGGATTCCCAAGTGGCTGGTTCCGGTCATTAAGGAGAACCTGGCAACCGGGGGAGATGCCACGCTCTCCGCCACCATCGTGGCCTCGTGGGCGCGTTACGCGGAAGGAACTGGCGAGGACGGCCAGCCGATCGACGTGGTCGATCAACGCAAGGACCGTGTCATGATCGCCGCCGCCCAACACGATGACGACGAACTCGCGTTCATCCGCGATCCAGAACTCTTCGGTGACCTGGTGGAGCACCCTGAGTTCACCGAACCGTATCTTGCGGCACTGCGTAGTTTCCGCGGCCAAGGAGCCCGGGCCACGATCCAAGCGGCGGTTGACGGAACCCTCGCCTGACCCGCGGACTCTCCGAGCGGCGTCGTTACCTCAACTGCTCCTCGTAGCGGCGCCGCAAGGCCCCGTAGCGCTCGCGGAACTCGCCGATGCCGGCGTCGCCGGTGGGTTCCAACTCGCTGTCGATCACGGGGGGCCATTCGGGTTGCTGCCCGGTCGCGGCCCACGCTGCTTGGCGCGCGGCACCCAGTGCCACGTACTCTCCGGAACGCGGGACGCTCACTGCCAGGCCCAGGGTGTCTGGAAGGACACTGCGCAGCGCGTCCGACTTGGCGCCGCCGCCGATCAGCAGCACACGCTCCACATCCACGTGGATGTCGCGCAGGATGTCCAGGGAGTCGGCCAGAGAGTTCGCAACGGCCAAGACAGCCGCACGGGCCAAGTTCTCGCGCGTGAACGACGCTCGGGTGAGCCCGTCCAGGCGGCCAGTGGCCTCGGGCAGGTTGGGCGTGCGCTCACCGTCGAAGTAGGGGAGCATCGTCAGCCCGCCGGCATCACTGGGGCCGCTCGTGGCCAGCCGTGTGAAGTCGTCCAAATCCGCGCCCAAAGTCTCGGCCGTGGTGGTCATGACGCGCGCGGCATTGATAGTGCACAGAAGCGGAAGGTGCTGGCCGGTGGCATCGGCGAAACCCGCGGTGACGCCGGATCGATCGAGCGTGGGCTCAGCGCTGCACGCGAAAACCGTGCCCGATGTGCCCACGGAAATGGTTACCTCACCCGGTTCGAGATTCAGGCCCAGGGCTGCGGCGGCATTGTCGCCGGCGCCTGCGCCGACCACGGCGGGAGTCTCGCCGGACCCGCCCCACTCGGAACTCAAGGACCCGGCGGCCTCCTGAGCGGTGAGCACCCGGGGCAGTTCCGGAACCGCGCCGAAATACTCTTCGAGCAATTCGGGGCGGTACTGGTTATCTGTGGCGTTGAAATAGCCGGTGCCGGAAGCGTCCGAGCGGTCCGTGACAAACTCGCCGCACAGGTGCAGCGTGAGCCAGTCGTGCGGCAGCATGACCCGATGCACCCGAGCCGCGGCCTCGGGTTCGTTCTCCCGCAACCACGCAAGCTTGGCCAGGGTCATGGAACTGATCGGTGCCATGTTCACGGCTTCCATCCACCAGTCCAAACCGTGGTCGGTCACCATGCGGGCAGCCTGCGGAGCGTTGCGCACGTCATTCCACAGCAGCGCGTCATACACCGGCTCGCCCTGGGCATCCACTGCCACCATGCCGTGCTGTTGCCCCGCCACGGAAACTCCAACGACGTCGTTGCGCTCGGCGACCCCCGCGTCTCGCCAGGCAACTTTCAAAGCTTTCAGCCACATCCGTGGGTCGACACTCGTGCCGTCCGGATGGGGCGCCGAGGCGCTCGAGAGCACGTTCCCGCTCTCCAGATCCACCACGACCACTTTGCAGGACTGTGTGGAGGAATCGACCCCCACCACCGTTGCGGACATACGCGTTTACCTCTCGTGTCGAAGGATCAACCGGCGCTGGCCGGCGTGGGTTCGGGATGGTCGACGAGCCCGGTCAGTGCCTGGCGCAGCGGCTCGTCGCACACGAGCACGTCGATCAGCCCGGCACGCGCGGCTGCTTGGACTGCCGCGGCTCGACCGGCATCGAAGGCCGCGGCCACGGTGGTACGTGCGTCCCTGATCTGCCTCACCGAAGCTGCGACCACCATGGACTCGACGGGTGAGGTCACGGGGGTGCCGTCTGCAGCCAGCAGATGTCCCGATATTTCGGCCACGGCGCCCGCAGTGCGAGCCTGCTCGGCAACCTCCGGGGTCACCCTGTTCCAGACGGTCGACAGCTCCGGGGACCAACTACCGATCGCAATCAGGGCCACGTCCAGGTGATTGGCGCGATCAAGGGTTTGTGCAATTTCAGGGCTCTTCATGAGCGCGGGGGCGTTCTCCACGATGAGCGGTGCCCACAGCGGCCACGCGGATTGACAGGTCAGATCGGCCAGGAGCCGAGGTGCCGCCTGGCTGTCCTCGTTATTGAGCGCCCCGGCCAGCTGAATCACCTGATTACGGGGGAGCGGTGGGAGCTCACGCGTGACGAGTTGAAGCGTGCGCGACCACGAAATGCCCAGCACGTCTCCCGGATGAACCTGATCCATGAACACCCGGGCGGTCTCTCGGGCCAGCGTTTGGCGGTCTGCGGACCACGGCCCCGATCCCACAGTGATGACTTGGTCGATCCCCAGGGCGTGCGCCAGCTGAGCGTCCTGATCATTGTCCGGGATGGCGATCTCAATGCGGACTATTCCGGTGTCCTGTGCCTCCTGCAGGAGAGCGGCCACCTGGAACCGGGACAGGTTTGTTTGTTTACCGATGGCCACCTTGGACTCGCCATCCACGAAGTACAGCTGTGCCAATTGGGCTAGGAGTTTTTGGCGCTCCGACTTGTCATTCGGGGGCCATGAATCGGTTGTGGACATTTCTCACCGCATCTGAGGGGTCGGCTCTTGATCATCTGAGTCTATATGACTAGCATCA
>JAKDKI010000306.1 GCA_030453435.1 Kocuria sp. | reverse complement strand
CCGGTGTCCGAGTCCGTGGGAAGCTCGGCGACAACGCTCATGCTCGTGAAGTGACCTCGCGCAAGATCAGGCCGCGAGCGGCGTGGGCGGTGGTGATCACGGCGCTCCGCCGCGGCTGATCAGCTCGCGTGCGAGCTGGCGGTAGGACTCCGCACCCGGGTGGTTCGTGGCGAAGTTGAGGATCGGTTCGGCGGCCACCGTGGCGTCCGGGAACTTCACGGTGCGCTTGATGACCGTGTCGAAGACCTTGTCGCCAAAGGCATCCACAATGCGGGCGATGACCTCGCGCGAGTGCAAGGTGCGCGAGTCGAACATGGTGGCCAGTACGCCGTCGATCTGGAGCTTGGGGTTCAGGCGATCCTGGACCTTTTCAATGGAATCGACCAGCAGTGCCACGGCACGCAGCGCGAAGAACTCGCAGATCAGCGGGATGATCACGCCGTGCGAAGCCGTCAACGCGTTGACCGTCAGCAAGCCCAAGGACGGTTGGCAGTCGATGAGGATTACGTCGTAGTATTCCTCGACCTTGCGCAGCGCGGAGGACAGCACCTGTTCGCGGGCGACCTCCGTAACCAGCTGCACCTCAGCGGCCGAGAGGTCGATGTTGGCGGGCAACAGGTCCACGTTGGGCACGTGGGTTTCCTGCACCACGTCCCACACGTCCACCGAGCGGTCCATCATCACGTTGTAAATGGTCAGATCCAGCTCGTGCGGGTTGGAACCGAAGCCCGCGGACAGCGCGCCCTGCGGGTCGAAGTCCACCAGGAGCACCTTGCGGCCGGTTTCCGCGAGCGCGGCACCCAGGTTGATGGTGGAGGTGGTCTTACCCACGCCACCCTTCTGGTTCACCATGGCGATGATGCGTGCGGGACCGTGATCCTTGAGTTCCGGCGGATCCGGGAAGGTGCGCAACGGACGGCCGGTGGGGCCTACGGCGCCCGATGACTGGTCATCGAGCTCAGGGAACCTCTCGTCACTGGCTTTGCTCACGTGCTACGGCCTGCTTTCCTCAAGTCACTGGTCAGGTCTCAACGAACTACACTACCGCCGTCCGGCGGGAGCGAACCAACCGAAGTCGATCCCGATGCAACCTGGGGGCGATCGACAGAGAGATCCTCACCCTTATCTGACCGGCCCCTTAGAGCCGCAGCCCAGCAAGCTGCCGTCAAGACCGCCAACGCCACAGGCACACCGCGATTGACGAAGAACTCGTGGATTTGCGAGTGATTGCTCACCACGACGTACCAGAACGGCGGGATCAACATGGGCAACGCCAGTACCCCCGCGATCTTCAGTCGCTCGACTCCCCCGCCTCGTACTGCCAGCACCAACCCGATGCACGCCGCGATCAGGCAACCGAAGAAAACGAACGGAGCAGTGGGGATCATTTGCCACCAGTAAGCGACGTTACTGGTGACACCGGCGCCGAAAACATCGGAGACACCGCTGAAGCTTCCACCGGTGCGGAAACCGACGTTCTTCTGGACCATGGCGATCGTCTCACCGACACCCATGAACACCGCGCCGAAGATCCACCGGAACACCCAGGTGAAGCCGAATGCTGCGGGCCATACAACAGCGGTGAGCACTCCCCACGTTGCGGTGTTCTTCAAGTTTCTGTCCTTGAACCAGACGGCTGCCGCCAGCGCGAACGCGGACATGGCCCACGGAATGGCGGGCGTGGTCAACAAGTCCACGTAGCAGAACAGTGCCGCTCCGACTCCGGCCCCCAATAGACCCAGGTACTTGGATCTCGTGAATCCCACCGCCGTGAAGATCACCGACAAGAAGATAAAAGTGATCGCGATGGATTGGCTGAATGATGTGGATGGGGTGGAGAGCATATTGGTCCCCACCACGAACGGAAGGAACAACGCGACGCCCACGGCCGTGCTGGTTTTCGACCGAACCACCATGAAAGCCGCGAACAGCGCCGTGATCATCAGGGCGCCGGAGATGATTCGCAGACCTTCGAGCCCCACAGTGGCCAGTAGGGGTCGAGTCAGAATCGTGTAGCCGGCCCAGTACTTGTAATAGTTGTTGTCCTCGAACACCTTGCCCTGGGCCAGATCCAGGATGTCCTGTTTGCCCCCGGCGCAATTGTCGATTCGAGGCATGCGAGCGGCCCTGCTGAGGGCGGATTCATCCGGTGAAGCCCCCAGGCCGGTACCCACAACCACGCATTCCGTGAACGTGTCCGACTGTGTGCCCATGCGGTCCGGGATCCCGCTGGGACCGTAAGTGTTCTTTTCAATGGAGGACACAAGATTGTCGACAATGGGTTTGTCCGGAACGGCCTGCCCCACGATCAGGAGTCCGAAGAGCACGAATTGAAGGGCCACCAAGACCCCCGCGCCCTTGAGGAACGGGCGCCAGCGCCAGTCGGTCCTGATTCGCTCGGCCGTCTCCCGGTTGAGGTAGCGGCTCACAAATTCTCGATTCATGTAACGGGAGAAGTCCATCAGGCAACGTCCTTGGAGCTCATGCGGTCGGTGGCCGGTTCACGCCGCGGGGACTTCTCACCGACTGGCGGAGCAGGCAACCGCAGGTAGAACAATCGGGAAGCTTCACGGCGGATCTTCACCTGCCCGGCGAGCAGCACACCCATCAGCAGGAACACCCCGGACAGGATGAACAGCGCGGACGACAAGAACGCCGTGGGGAAACGGGGGACCATTCCCGTTTGAAAGTACTCGACTACCACCGGCACACCGAAGATCAGCCCTACGACGGCGAGAATTCCTGCAAATAGACCCGTGACCAAGAACGGGCGTTCGTGGAACAGCAGCTGGGAGAAGATGCGCAGGATCCGGAATCCATCGTGATAGGTGCGCAGTTTGCTCTCGGTGCCCTCGGCGCGATCGCGGAATCCGACTCCGAATTCGGTTTGCGGAACGCGCGCATTGACGGCGTGGATCGTCAGCTCAGTTTCGATCTCGAATTCCCGGGAAAGTGCCGGGAAAGATTTCACGAAACGACGTGAAAATACCCGGTAGCCGCTGAGCATGTCCGTGACTTTACGTCGAAAGGCAAAGCTGGCCATGGAGTTGAAGAATTTGTTCCCGGACTCGTGCCCGGAACGGTAGGCCGTGTCAGATACCTGCCTGCGCACTCCCAACACGTGGTCGTACGGCCCGCTAAGAAGGGTGTCGATCATGGCTGGGGCGTCTGCCACGTCATAGGTGTCGTCGCCATCGATCAGTAAGTAGACGTCCGCGTCCAGGTCGGCGAATGCTCGCCGCACCACGTTGCCCTTGCCCTTCTCTGTTTCGTAGCGCACGTGTGCGCCGGCCTCCGCTGCGATTCGGGCGGTTCGATCTGTGGAGCAATTGTCGTACACGAAAACTTCGATGCCGGGGATCGTTTCGTGCAGATCAGTCACGACCTTGGCGATGGCCGCTTCCTCGTTATGACAGGAACAATCGCGAC
>JAKDKI010000305.1 GCA_030453435.1 Kocuria sp. | reverse complement strand
CCGATGCCCAGGATCTCCATGATCTGCTGACCGTCCAGTTCGGGACGCACGGCCTCGAGCTGTTCCTGTTCACGCAACTCGGCGATGCGTCGTTCGAGGTCGTCGTAGGCGTTGGCCAGTCGCGTGGCCTTGCGCTTATTACGAGTGGTGACGTCCGAGCGGGTGAGTCGGTGCAGTCGCTCCAACTGGTCACCGGCATCGCGCACGTACCGGCGCACGGCGGAGTCCGTCCATCCCGCATCGCCATATCCGTAGAAACGCATATGTAGTTCGACCAGGCGCGTGACCTTCTTGATGGTGTCGTTGTCGAAGCGCAGCGCCTTCATTCGCTTACGGGTGAGCTTGGCACCCACCAGTTCGTGGTGACGGAAGCTGACCGCGCCGCTGGGTTCGAAGCGACGGGTGGCCGGCTTACCCACGTCATGCATGAGTGCCGCAAAGCGCAGGGCGAAGTCAGGGGCGGGCACGGGGCCGTCAGCATCCGTTTCCTTCTCCGCGGCCTGTTCCATAACCGTGAGGGAATGTTGGTAGACGTCCTTGTGGTGATGCGCTTCATCCGTCTCGAGCTTGAGCGCGGGAACCTCGGGGAGCACGATGTCTGCCAGGCCGGTGTCCGTCATGAGCTCAATGCCTCGGCGGGGGTAGGCCCCGCACACGAGCTTGACCAGTTCTTCGCGCACTCGCTCCGCGGAGACGATCTCCAGGCGCTGCGCCATGGCCGTCATGGCCTCGCGCACGGGCTCGGCCACGTCCAGACCCAACTGGGCGCTGAAACGTGCGGCGCGCATCATGCGCAGGGGGTCGTCCGTGAAGGAGTCCTCGGGGGTGCCCGGGGTGCGCAGCACACCGGCGTGCAGGTCCTTAATACCGCCGAACGGATCCACGAGCTCCAGATCCGGCAACCGCAGGGCCATGGCGTTGACGGTGAAGTCGCGGCGTCGTAAATCCTCGGTGAGGTCGTCCCCGAAGGCGACCATCGGCTTACGTGAATCGGGGTCGTAGGCCTCGGCCCGGTAGGTGGTGACCTCCAACTGCAGGCCGGCCTTGCGCATGCCGATGGTCCCGAAGTCCTTACCGATCTCCCAGTGCGCGTCCGCCCACTTCTTGATGACCGCGAGTGTCTGGTCCGGGGTGGCATCCGTGGTGAAGTCCAGGTCCAGAGCATCCCTATTCAGGAAGAGGTCCCGCACGGGCCCACCCACCAGGGACAACTCATGTCCGGCGTTGGCAAAAAGCCGCCCCAACTCGAGGGAAACGGGGTGCAGGGAAGAAGTATCGAGGAGCTGCGTCATGATGGCCGTAATTGTCTCATTTCTTCCGTGGTCGCCCGGCCCACCGATTCCCGGGTCAGGGAGTGCCCGGGGAATATGACTAAGGTAGTAGGCATGGCTTTTCCCGTCCCTAGCGCGCCCAAGAGGCGACCGAACCAACCGGTCTCCGCGCTGCCCACGGTGGAAGAAGTCTCGGCCGGCGGCATTGTGGTGAACCTCAAAGACCCCACTCATCCGGTGGCCATCATCGCTCGAATTAATCGCGGTGGTCGCCTTGAATGGTGCCTCCCCAAGGGCCACCCGGAAGGCAATGAGACCAACCAAGAAGCAGCTGTCCGCGAGATCGAGGAAGAAACCGGCATCATGGGCCGCGTACTCTCTCCACTGGGCAGTATCGACTACTGGTTCACCGTCTCCGGGCACCGCGTGCACAAGACCGTTCACCACTTCCTTCTGGAGGCCACCGGCGGCTTCCTGACCACGGAGAATGACCCCGATCACGAGGCCGTTGACGTTGCCTGGTCCGGGATCGACGATCTTGGCCGTAAGCTGTCCTTCCCCAACGAGCGGCGCATTGCCGACATCGCCCGGGAGTACATCATTCACCAGCTGTAAACGCGCCCGCGGACAGACTCCGCGGTGTCCGCGGTTTCATTCCCCGTGCAGGAAGGCCTGTTTTCATGCAGAGATCCGGTGCGCGTTCCAGCGCCATCATGGCGTCCGGAACCCTGATCTCCCGAGTTCTGGGCTTCGCCAAGGCGCTGCTGATCACGGTGGCCATTGGTTCGCTGACCACCATGGCGGACGTCTTCGAGTTGGCGAACAACCTGCCCAACCTGATCTACGTACTGATCGCCGGCGGCGTGTTCAACGCAGTGCTGGTCCCGCAGATCATCAAGGCCTCCAAGAACCCGGATGCCGGCGCGGACTACATTTCGCGGCTGATCACCCTGGCCGTACTCGCATTGTTGGGTGTGACCGCGGTAGTGGTTGCGTGTGCGATCCCCATCATCCGCGTCATGGGCCCGGGCTGGTCCGAGGGCCAGCTGACCATGGCCATCACCTTCGCCCTGATCACGTTCCCCCAAATCTTCTTCTACGGCCTCTACACCGTGGTGGGCCAGGTGCTCAACGCCAAGGGTGCCTTCGGCGCGTATATGTGGGCGCCGGTGCTCAACAACATCATTGCGATCGCCGGCTTGCTGGTGTTCATCTACCAGTTCGGCCCGTTCGCCCGCACGCCCCACACCCTGGAGAACTGGACCTCGGCGCAGACCTTCTGGCTCGTGGGGATGTCCACGGTGGGCGTCATCGCTCAGGCACTCATTCTTTTCTGGCCGCTCAAGCGCCTGGGCCTGGGGCTGCGACCCAAGTTCGGCTGGCGCGGCATCGGCCTCTCCACCGCCGCCAAGTTGGGCGGCTGGACCCTGGCCACCGGAGTGATCGCCAACCTCGCCTTCCTGGCGCTCACCCGTACCGCAGCCATCCCCACCGGTGCGCGTAACGTCGACCCCTCCGGCGGGGTATCCGAGCAGATCGCCGGTGTCACCGCCCTCAACCAGGCCTCACTCCTCTATTCATTGCCCCACGGCGTGATCGGCCTGTCCATCGCCACGGTCCTGTTCAACCGCATGGCCGCCGCCGCGGACGCCAAGGACCGCGACAGCCTGGTCTCGTCGCTTTCCTCGAGCATGCGCATCACCAGCGTGGCCACGGTCTTCTGCATGGTCGCGCTCATCGTGTACGCGGGCCCGCTGGGCATGATGTTCTCCGGTGGGATCGCCCCCGCCGGCGCCGTGATCGGCCAGGTCATCACGGTCATCGCGATCGGCGCGCCGTTCATGTCCACGGCTTTCATGCTCGGCCGTGCCTTCTACGCGCAGGAGGACGCCCGCACTCCGTTCGTGGTGCAGGTGATCGTCTCCATCTTCACCGTAATTGCCGCAGTAGCTATCGCCCGCGCCCTGCCACCGGAATACATGGTCTTCGCCGTGGCCGGTTGCTACGCAGCCCAGAACATCCTGGCCACGCTCCTCTACCACTTCGCGCTCAAGCGCCGCATCGGGGATTACGACGTCGCTCGCATCCTGGGTGCCCACGCGCGGATCCTGGCGGCCTCGCTGGTAGCCGGCCTGGGCGGCGTCGTCGCCCTGTGGCT
>JAKDKI010000304.1 GCA_030453435.1 Kocuria sp. | reverse complement strand
CCGAGGTATGTCCGGAAGCGGAGGAAGAACCGGACTGCGGCTCGTTGGGACGATCACTCATGGGATGCACCTACCTGTCTGTCTAGCTGACTGTTCGTGGGATCTGATGCCAAGTCTTCCACAGGGCGCCGATAGGTTCAGTGCTTCCGCCTGATCGTTTTCTATCAGCGTGCAAGCGTGGCGACAGCTCATGAAAAAAGCCCCGCGTATATAACGCGAGGCTTTCTCCCGATACGGGACATTTGTGGAGATGGGGGGAATTGAACCCCCGTCCGATGCAGCATTGTCAAGGCTTCTCCGGGTGCAGTGTGCTAATAGGTTTCTCAGTTCCGGTCATCTCGCACACAAGTGACCGCCGAACTCAGTTACGTAAAAGTCCCACGAACGCCCGTAACCTGCGTTCGCAGCAGTGACCTTCTAGCTGATGGCAGGATCCAGGTCGAAGGTGAACCTGGGCTGCCAGACTGCTGTCGCTACTTACGCAGCGAGAGCGAAGTCAGTGCGCTTGGATTTGGCACTTATTGTTTTACAGAGAGCGTTTACGAGATAACTCTGCGTCCTCGACCCGCTTCCCTTGTCTCAACTCACATCGTCGAAACCGATCATCCCCGTATGCAATTACCAAATCCGCTCCCTCTCGGTCGCGGACACATCAGCTTACGCCTGCTAGTTGTTACGCGTCAACAGGCGGCATTATATCCCCATGCTGCGGTAGCGCATGGCCCGCTGGGCCTCGCGATTGTCCTGCTTCTCGCGCAGGGTCTGGCGCTTGTCGTACTCGCGCTTACCCCGGGCCACGGCGATCTCCACCTTCACGCGCTTGTTGTCCACAAAGTACAGGGACAGCGGAATGATGGTGTAGCCGGCCTCGCGGGTCTTGCCCGCGATCTTGTCCAGTTCGGAGCGGTGCAGCAGCAGTTTGCGGCGGCGCCGGGCCGAGTGGTTGGTCCACGAACCCTGTAGGTACTCCGGGATGTGCGCGTGCTCCAGCCACAGCTCACCACTGCGGTCGAACTGGCAGAACGCATCCACCAGGGACGCGCGCCCCATGCGCAGCGACTTCACCTCGGTGCCCATGAGCGCCAGACCGGCCTCATAGGTGTCGTAGATGTTGTAGTCGTGCCGGGCTTTCTTGTTGTTGGCCACGATCTGGCGGCCGTCATCGTTCTTCTTCTTGGCCATGGGCCGTAACTTCCTTCAGCGGGTCTCACCCAGTATGACGCCGCTCCCCCGCCTTAGGTGCCCTGGGGCACCTGCTGGGCGCGGCGGCGTCGTCGTTGGACGAGAGCTCGTTAGTCTTCGTCGTGCTGGCGCGCGTCGGCACGCCAGCGAATGCCTTCGTCGATGAACTTGTCGATGCCACCGTCGAACACGTTGGAGGGATTGCCCTCTTCGTAGTTGGTGCGCAGATCCTTGACCATCTGGTACGGGTTGAGCACGTAGGAGCGCATCTGATCGCCCCAGGATGCCTTGACGTCCCCGGCCATTTCCTTCTTCTTGGCGTCCGCTTCTTCCTGACGCTGCAACAGCAGTCGGGACTGCAGCACACGCAGGGCTGCGGCGCGGTTCTGGATCTGCGACTTCTCGTTCTGCATGGACACCACGATGCCCGTGGGGATGTGGGTCATGCGCACCGCGGAGTCCGTGGTGTTCACGGACTGACCACCGGGACCCGAGGAGCGGAACACGTCCACCTTGAGTTCAGCTTCCGGAATCTCGATGGTGTCATCGGATTCGATCAGCGGAATCACTTCCACCGCAGCGAACGAGGTCTGGCGGCGGCCCTGATTGTCGAACGGCGAGATGCGCACCAGGCGGTGGGTACCGGCCTCGACCGAGAGCGTGCCGAACGCGTACGGGGCCTTGACCTCGAACGTGGCGGACTTCAGGCCCGCCTCTTCCGCGTAGGAGGTGTCCAGCACCTTGGTCGGGTAGCCGTGGCGCTCGGCCCAGCGCAGGTACATGCGCATGAGGATCTCGGCGAAGTCAGCGGCATCCACGCCACCGGCGCCGGAGCGAATGGTGACCACGGCCTCGCGCTCGTCGTACTCGCCGGCCAGCAGGGTCTGGACCTCGAGCTGGCCCAGCGCCTTGCGGATGGATTCAAGCTCTTCCACCGTGCCGTCGCGGGTGTCCTGGTCGTCTTCCTCTTCGGCCAACTGCACCATGACCTCAAGGTCATCGATGCGCTCGTTGAGCTTCTTGAGGCGGTCCATCTTGGACTGCTTGTGGGACAGCTGCGAGGTGACTTTCTGCGCACGGTCCTGATCGTCCCAGAGGTCCGGGGCCGTGGCCTGCTGCGAGAGCTCGGCGATTTCCCGCTCGAGCGCGGCAACGTCTGTGACGGCCTCCACGGACGCATAGGTGGAGCGCAGATCGCGAATTTCAGCTGCAAAATCAATAGAGGCCATGGGACACCACTTTACGGCATACGTGCGGGTCCTTCAGTGCCGTTATTCTGGTGGATAGCCACAATCAATCAGGAGGGTGACTATGGAGCGTCCCACGGTTCTTGCACTTGTTCTTGCCGGAGGTAAAGGATCGCGGTTGGGGGCGCTCACGGATCACGTGGTGAAGCCCGCTCTCCCCGTGGGTGGCACCTACCGGTTGATCGACATCTCACTGTCCAACCTGGCCCACTCTCACATCCCTGACGTGTGGATGGTGCAGCAGTACCTCCCCCACAGCCTGAACAAGTACCTGGCCAACGGCCGCCCCTGGGACTTGGACCGCTCCCACGGTGGATTACAGATCCTTCCGCCGTTCGAGGGCCGCAACGGTGAGGGTTTTGCCTCCGGCAATTCGGATTCCATTTACCGCCAGACCGAGCTGATTCGTGAGGCCGACCCGGACCTGGTGCTCGTGCTTTCCGCCGATCATCTCTACACGGTAGATTTCCGCGACGTGATCGACACTCACCTGACCAAGCGGGCGGATCTGACCATGGTCACCACCCACGTGGACGAGGACACCTCTCGCTACAGCGTGGTGACCACTGAAGAGTCCGGAACAGTGACCTCCTTCGCGTACAAACCCGAGGAGCCGGCCAGCCAGATCGTGGCCGGTGAGATGTTCCTCTTCAATACGGACAAGCTGCTCTCCGCCCTGGACACCCTGCAGGACGAGCTCGGTCAGCTCGCCGACTACGGCGAGGACCTGATCCCCTACTTCATGGAGCACCACAAGGTGTTCGAGCACCGCCACCTGGGCTACTGGATGGACCTGGGCACGGTGCAGTCCTACTGGACCGCCCAGATGCAGCTGATCGATGGCAACGGCGCCACTCTCGACGACCTCGGGTGGCCCATCTGGACCGGTCAGGTTCCGCTCCTGCCCGGTTTCGTCAACGACGACGCCGCTGTCACCAACTCCTTCATTGCTCCCGGCGCGCGCGTGGCCGGCACGGTGGAGCACTCGGTAATCGGCCAGAATT
>JAKDKI010000303.1 GCA_030453435.1 Kocuria sp. | reverse complement strand
CGCGGCCATCGGTTTCCAGGGCCAGTAGCTCGGCGGCGGCCTTGGAACGGGCATAGTTGCCGCGCGCGGTGCGCGGGTTGGCGGGCTCTGCACCCGCGCCCTCGATCGAGGTGCCCGCGTGGGCCACGGACGGGGAAGAGACAAATACGACGTTCTGCACGCCGAGTTCCTGCGCCACGGTCAGCAGCACGCGCGTGCCGGTGATGTTCACGTGTACGAAGTCTTCCCAGTCACCGGCGAACGAGACCTTGGCGGCCAGGTGCACGATGTCGTCCACACCTTCAAGCGCCTTGGCCACGGCCCCCGGGTCGGTGACCGAGCCGAGCACCTCGTCCACACCCTCGCGGTTGGCCACGGTGGCGTGTCCGCGCTGGAAAACGCGCACGCGCCAGCCCTTTTCGAGCAGGGTGCGTGCGACCTCGCCGCCCAGCATTCCGGAAGCGCCGGTGACCAGAACGGTGCGGCCCTTGCCGGTCAGCTCGCCTTCGGTCGACGTGGAGCCGACCTCGTCGCGACGGGAGCTCCTCGTCGATTCGGGGGCCGACGACGTCGCCGTCGGCGCCTTGGCCTCGCGGCTGCCCGTGGTGTCCGCTGGAGTGTCCGCGCGGTGGCGTCCGGAACGGGAAACGGGGTCGCGAGTGATGTCTGGGGATTTACTCACAGTGCGCTCATCTTTCCGCCGGAAAGTACGCGCTCAGCCCACTGGCTCAACGCGGCCCGATCAATCTTGGAATTGTGTCGGATATCGGTGGGGTGTTCGGGAATCACCATAACCGCGCTCGGGCGGATTCCGGTGGCAAACTCCACGGTGGCTCGCACCCGATCCGCGAGGTCAGCCGGGGCAAGACCCGGTTTCTGCGGCGCGGGCTCGGTTTCGATCACGGCCACGGTGGTCTGCGAACCCTGCGGGCCCACTCCCACCAGTGCCGTGCGGCCCACACCGGGGATCGATTCGGCGGCATGTTCGGCAGCCACCGGAGTGACCGGGCCGCGCGACGTATTGATCACGTGGGCCAACCGGCCCTCGACCCACAGGCGTTCCTTGGCGTCGAAGTGGCCGACGTCGCCCGTGCGGTGCCAGCCCGGGGTCTGGTCCGAGATGCGCTCGGTGATCCACAGCCGGTCGTAGTGGTCCTTGGCGTGAGGTGCCCGGGCCACGATTTCACCGGTGACACCCGGTTCGGTGGTGATCTCGTCGATCACCGCGCCCGAGTGATCGAGCGGCAGGATACCCAACTGGGCACCGTGAACGGGGGTGCCCACGCACACGCCGTTGCCGGCACCGGGGAAGCCCATCTGGGCGTCCTCCCGTGCGGCTCGAATGACATTCAGGCTGACATCGGTGAGCGGCAGCGCCTCGGTCATGCCGTACGGCGTGTGTAGCTCTGCGGCCGGGAGCAGTGTCTGGAGACGCTCCAGGAGTGCTTCCGGGATCGGAGCGCCGGCAGAGAGCATCAGATTCACTCGGGACAGTGCATCGCGCTGCGCCGGTGCGAGCTCATCTGCCGTGGTCAGAACGTTGGAGATGGCCGCGGGGGAGGCGAAGATCGCGGTGGCGTCGATGGCCATCACGGCTTCGGCGAGAGCGCGCGCGGTCAGCGTCTTGGGCTGAGTTACGTCCATGTCCGGGGTCACCGATGCGGCTCCCAGAGCGGGGCCCAGAAGTGCGAACGGCGCAAAGCCGGCTACCAGGCCGGTTCCCGCGCGCAGCCCGTAGGTCACGCGGATTGCATCGCGCATGCCCGCCATCTGACGGTGCGTGTAGACCACGCCCTTGGCGGGGCCGGTGGACCCGGAGGTGAACAACACGGCGGCCTCGGCATCCGGATCCACGACTGGCAATTCGCCGTGGTTCACGGTGGTGACAGAGTCCAAGAGCTCAGGGACGGTGTGCTCGATGCCCAGGGCCTTCTTGGTCACGGGGTCCAGGCTCACTGCGGAGATCTTGCGTCCGGGCCACCCGAGGGCCTTCGCTCCCACCAGGGCCTTGCGGATACCGATGAACCAGTCAGGGGAGGAGCCCTTGAGTGCACGGGTCAACCCCTTGCGACCCAGGCCCTGGTCCGCGACCACGATCACGGCGCCAATGCGCAAGCAGGAGTAAATCAGGGTGGTCAACAGCGAACCCGGGGGGACCATGAGGTTCACGCGATCGCCGGGGCGCACCCCGGTGCGCAACAGGGCGGCACCCAGGCGATCCACCTCGGAGCTGAGCTGCGCCCAGGTCACGGTGCGTTCCACGTTCAAGGCCGGGGCAGCGCCGTCCATGGTCTGGGCGACGGGGCCCATATCCACCACGGCGGGGGAGTCATCGGTTCGCCGGGCATCGAGCTCAGCGAAGAACGGGGAGAAATCGTCGGAGGCATTGGCGCGCTTCTCCCGGTGCTGCTTCGTGAGCGGCAGCCCATCGCCGAAGTGCTCGTCGAGCCACGTGAGGATGGGGGTTGCGATATCGCGGGATTCACCCACCAGGTGCTTAGCACCCTCAAAGCGGTGGACGTCCGCGTGCGGGGCACGGCGCAAGAGGTCGTCCAAGTAGCGCTGCTGGAAAACGGGATCGTTGGTGCCCCACAACAGCAGCGTGGGAACCTCGCGGGCGCTCATGCGACCCGCAATGCGCTCGTAGGCAGCGTGCGAGGGGTGGTCCTTGGGAGCGGGGATGTCCGCCACGAAATTCGCAATGGCCTGACGGCGTTCGCGCGTGCGGTACGGGGCCTTGAAAGCCTTCTTGACCTCGCGGCTCGGAGCCGGATCGGCCAAGGCGAGTGTGGTGTCCAGGAAAGCGGTGGTTTCCTTGGTGAGCGGCTGGTGCAACGCGGAGTTCAGAGCGACCTGCAGCGCGGTGGGGATGGGTTCCGCGTTGTCGTGGTGAACCGCGGTGTTGGTCAGAATGGTGGCCGCATGGATGTTCGGGTGTTCCTGGGCCCAGCCCTGGGAAATCAGGCCGCCCCAGTCGTGGGCCAGCGTGACCACGGGGACGTCCGCGGTATCGATGCCGAGTTCAGCGGTGAGATCGCTCAGGTCCTGGACGCGGTCCTCCAAACGGCGGAACAGCTCGGTGCGCTCGGAGAAGCCCATGTCCAACTGGTCCACGGCGACCACGCGCCAGGGCTGGTCGGAATCGGTTGCGGCTTCAAGCACGCTGCGCCACAGATACGACCACGTGGGGTTGCCGTGCACTGCCAGGATGATGCCGCGCGGGGTCTTGCCCGCTTTTTCCAGTGCGGGACCATTGTCCAACAGGTGCCAGCGACGCTTGCGACCGCGCACGGGTTCCACAGCGGCGGTGGAGGCAACCGTGACCGTGGTGGACCATGCCGGATCGATTCCCGGGAGAGGCACCTCACTCATGGGCAGTCGCGGGGCGGTCTGGGGCGATCGAGAGTTTTTCTTGCTCACGGTTGAACTCCACTTTCTCTCAGGCGTTTACCAGGCCAATTC
>JAKDKI010000302.1 GCA_030453435.1 Kocuria sp. | reverse complement strand
CGCATGACCGAACCCTTGCCGTAGTTCTTGTCGATCTGTGCCAGGACAGTATCCAGAGCCTTCTCGCGATCGGAGCCGACCACCTGAGAGGGAACGGTACTGTTTCCCTTTGACTTGGCTGCCATGATTCACCTCGGTTCTTAGGGGCCGGTGTTCTGGGCCCTGTTGTTTGGTTCGTGTCTCAACCTACTGAGCGGGTCCGACACGCATAAGGGCCCACGGGGGATGTGGAGCCCGGATCATCTGATTCGAATATACATTCGATTGGCGTTCGACGCCATTGCGGCACTAGGACTTGGGCTCCTTGTCCGGGCCCCACCAACGGTCCTGGGGAATCTCCTGCGCCTTGCAAAGCGCGAACCAAACCTGCTTGGGATCGATGCCGGCGTCGAGGGCCTCGACAGCAGTGCGATCCCCCACTTCTGCCATGACGAGATCCCGTGCCAGAACTTTGGAGTACCCGGACCCGAACTCGTGGGCCATGAGCTCCCAGAACGTACTGATGCGCATGCGACCTTTCCTCGTGGATTTCAATGGTGGGGTGACATAACAAGGGCCCGCCGACAATGCCGACGGGCCCTGAAACTCTAGCGCTGGTGAGCGGTTGGGATTAGTGCGCCGAAGTGGCTGCGCCCCCGCGCAACTGACGGACCTCGCGAGTGAACTCCTCGGTCATCTCGGAAGGCACGGTATCCGGAATGTAGTTGCCCTCGGCGTATGCGAGGCGATCTGCAACTTCACGCAGCATCTGTGACAGGGGGATTTCGAGAGCGGTGCAGATGGATGCCAACAGCTCGGAGGACGCTTCCTTCTGGCCGCGCTCCACCTCGCTCAGGTAGCCCAGCGACACGCGAGCACTGTGCGAAACTTCTCGCAGAGTACGTCCCTGGCGCTGGCGAACGCTACGGAGCACTTCACCAATTTCTTGTCGCAAAACGCCCACTTTGACGTCCTTCGTCTCGGCATGTTCTTCGTCGGACAGTCCCACGTCCTTCCAACGGACGACACCATTGACGGACACGGGTTGCTTCGTCATGTGAATTGCCTACTCCTCGTACGAACGGTCAAACCGTTAAACCAGGTGCTTTCAGTCGGGCCTTAGCCACAACCTTGACCCTGGGCGGCTCAAGTTGAGCCTCTGGTAGTAGTAACCTTCTTGCACGTTCAATTGTTCCTTGTTGGCGAAAGAATTTCACTGGAAGTTGTCTGTGAGCTCGATTTGTGACGCGAGAAAGTCCACGGCCCGGGAGACTGACTCCTCACGGATGGCTGCCCGCCCACCGTCCAGGTGCAACTCGAGATGATCCTCGCCTCGTGGACCGCTAACGCCGATGTACACAGTGCCCACGGCCTGACCATCGTGAGGTTCGGGCCCGGCCACGCCCGTGGTCGACACGGCCCAGTCGACACCCAGAGCGGACCGCGTGCCCAGCGCCATCGCCTGAGCGATCTCGGGATCTACGGCTCCCCTGGTCTCGAGCAGATCGTGCGACACGCCCAGAACCTTTTCCTTCACGGCGTGCGAGTAACTGACAACGCTGCCCTCAAAGCAGGACGAGGCCCCCGGCACGTCAACAATGGCCGCGGCCACGGCACCGCCGGTCAGCGATTCGGCCGTCCCGATGGTGACCTCGTGCGTGACGGCCAATTGAATAAGATCCACGGCCGTATGGAGCCCGGACTCGGCCATTACCGGCTCCCGTTCCCGGGGTCCTTGTTCACTGCCGCGTTTCGCAGCTGAACAGCCTTGATCACGTAATCGATGCCGGTGATCACGGTGACGATCAGTGCCAGCGCCGTCAGCACCCATGCGAACCACAGCCACCACGCGCCCACGAACGGGGCCAGGGGTAGCAGCAAGGCGATCAATGCCGCGGTCTGCAGCACGGTCTTGGTCTTGCCCCCCTTGGAAGCGGCCATGACGCCGTAGCGAATCACCACGAACCGCATGACCGTGATGCCCCATTCGCGCACCAGAATCACGATGGTCACCCACCACCACAGCTCCCCCAGCATGGAGAGCACCACGAAAGCGGCGCCGGTCAAGAGCTTGTCCGCAATGGGGTCTGCGATCTTGCCGAAGCTGGTGATCAAGTTGCGCGCGCGGGCGATATCGCCGTCGAGCTTGTCCGTGTACATGGCCACACCGAAGACCACAACGGCCGCCCAGCGCATGGGCATGGAATCCTCGCCGTGAGTTCCGCCCGCCCACAGGAACCACACGAAGAAGGGCACCATGACGATCCGCAGTGCCGTCAGCGCATTCGGAAGATTCCAGTTGGATGAGTTGGGCGGCGGGTCGGACGCCGCTCGGGGTGCGGGTGTTCCGTCTTTTCGAGCCATCATCGTCCGGTCAACTCCCAAGCGTCGTGTGAATCATCGTCGTCGTCACCGTCGTGGTAGTCCTTGGCCACGTCGGACAGGCTGGCTTCCACGGGATCCTCGCCGTAGTCGACGGAACCACCGGCGCCCGCCGACGGCGCTGCGGGGCCTGCCGCGGCATCGTCGTCACCCGGGGTCGAGGGCGGTTCCTCGCCGCGAATGAGGGCGAGAGTGGCCGCGAGGTCGTCGGGCTTGACGAGAACATCTCGGGCCTTGGAGCCCTCAGAAGGCCCGACCACTCCTCGGGACTCGAGAAGGTCCACCAGGCGGCCCGCCTTGGCGAAGCCCACGCGGAGCTTGCGCTGCAGCATGGACGTGGAGCCGAATTGGGTGGTGATGATGAGTTCGGCGGCCTGCAGCAGCACATCCAGATCGTCCCCGATGTCCTCGTCGATCTGCTTCTTGGGGGCTTCCTGGATCACGTCTTCGCGGTAGTTGGTCTGCATCTGCGTCTTGACGTGTTCCACGACCTTGTGGATCTCGGACTCCGAGACCCACGCGCCCTGCACACGCATGGGCTTGGACGCGCCCATCGGAAGGAACAGGGCGTCACCTTGGCCAATGAGCTTCTCTGCACCGGGCTGGTCCAGGACCACTCGCGAGTCGGTCACGGATGAGGTCGCGAACGCCATACGCGAGGGCACGTTGGCCTTGATCAGACCCGTGACCACGTCCACGGACGGGCGCTGGGTGGCAAGCACCAAGTGGATGCCGGCGGCGCGAGCGAGCTGAGTGATGCGCACGATGGCATCCTCAACATCGCGAGGGGCGACCATCATGAGGTCCGCGAGCTCGTCCACGATCACCAGCAGGTACGGGTACGGGCGGATGACCCGCTTGGAACCGGGCTCAGGCTGCACCTTGCCGTTACGCACGGCCTTATTGAAGTCGTCGATGTGCTTGTAGCCGTAGTGCGACAGATCGTCGTAGCGGGCGTCCATCTCACGGACGACCCACTGCAGGGCCTCGGCGGCCTTCTTGGGATTGGTGATGATGGGGGTGATCAGGTGGGGAACGCCCTCGTACGCGGTGAGTTCCACGCGCTTGGGGTCCACCATGACCAGGCGCACCTCGTCCGGGGTGGA
>JAKDKI010000301.1 GCA_030453435.1 Kocuria sp. | reverse complement strand
CTTGCCGTATAGGCTCTAACCGCTAGACCAGTCCAACTACTGGGGACCAGTTCATGATCCGGTGACGGGGTTCTTTGCGATGAAACTTAGTGGTTGACCTGTGCCTGGTTCGGCACGTTGGGTCGCTGGGCCATCTCGTGCGGGCCCGCGGGCAGGTCCAACGTGAGGTCCGTGCCGCCGGTGGAGTGCTTGGCGGTGGCACCGGCAATCAGCGTGGTGGGCACCAGAAGTGCGACACCGTAGACCACGATGCCGAGCAGGAAGATCCACCAGCTGTTGGGGTAGCTGGCGAACATCCAGAAGCTGGCCACAATGGTGACCATGCCACCAATGAGCAGGATCAGGCTCTTGACCGTCTCGCCCTCACCGGAGAACGTGCGGGGCTTGACCGCGTGGCTTCCGTTATCGGCCGAGCGACGAGTCGTCTCCTGCTCGTTGACGGAGGAGGCTTCAGCTCTTCTGACCATGAGTGCACCCTTTCAGACTGCAACCGCGAGGGGTAAATAAATTCTTCGACCAGTCTAGACGGTTGCCCGCCCCGTTGCTGACATTCCGTCAGTTAGGGAGTGGGTGCGCCCACCGGAATTTTTGCACCGGTGACTAATACGGGCCCCTCACCGGTTTCGGACGCCGCAATTTCCTGGGCGGTGGCCGGGCGGATCTGGTCTCGCTCGAGCACATACATCCGGGCGCCGTTGTCCTGAGTCTCCGGTTCGTTGACGAACGGGCGGAAGCGACGCAGGCGCTCGGGATCCTTAAGAGTCTCGGCCCACTCGTCCCGATATTCCTTGACGTGGGTTTCCATGTCGCGGTCCAGGTCGGCGCAGATTCCCAAGGAGTCGTCCACGATGACTGAGCGCAAGTGGCCCATGCCATCACCGTTGTAGCGCTCGTCCAGGTCCTCCATCCAGCGTGCGGTGCGCTGGAGTTTGTCCGCGGTGCGGATGTAGTACAGCAGGAAACGGTCGATGTAGGTGATCAGGGTGTCTTCATCCAGACCCTGGGCGAACAACCGCCCGTGCACCGGGTTGGCGCCGCCGTTGCCGGCCAGGAACAGGTTCCAGCCGTCGGTGGTGGCCACCACGCCCACGTCCTTGGCTTGCGCCTCGGCGCACTCGCGAGCGCAGCCGGAAACACCGAACTTGAACTTGTGCGGGGAACGCAGACCCTTGTAGCGGTTCTCCAGGTTGATGCCCATGGCCACCGAATCCTGGACACCGAATCGGCACCATGTGCTGCCGATGCAGGACTTCACATTGCGCAGCGCCTTGCCGTACGCGGAGCCGGACTCGAAACCGGCGTCCACGAGCTGCTTCCAAATCAGGGGCAGCTGCTCCAGGCGGGCCCCGAACAACCCGATGCGCTGTGCGGCAGTGAGCTTGGTGTACAGGTTGAACTCCTGGCCCACGCGGGCAATGACCGCGAGCTTCTCCGGGGTGATTTCGCCACCGGGGATGCGCGGGACCACCGAGTACGTGCCGTCCTTTTGCATGTTGGCCAGGGCGCGGTCGTTGGTGTCCTGCAGGGTGCCGCGGCCGGAGTCCAGGGCGTAGTCGTGGCGGATCGAGTGCAGGATGGACGCCACGGTGGGCTTGCAGACGGCGCACCCATCTTCGCCTGAGCCGAAGCGTTCCAGTACGGAGGGGAAGTCTGCCAGGTGCGTGACCAGGACGGCTTCGAAGAGTTCCGCGCGGGACATGTCGAAGTGCTCGCACAGGGACTTGGACATGGTGAGCCCCAGCTTGCCGAGCTCCTGGCCCAACGTCTTCTGCAGCATGGGCACGCACGAACCGCACTGGGTGCCCGCATTGGTGCACGTCTTGAGTGCGGGAACATCGTGGTTGCCTTCGCGCACAGCCTCGCGCACCGTGCCGAACGAGACGGCATTGCACGAACACAGGATGGCGTCATCGGGCAGCTCGGTGTCCGGAGCCTCGGAACCCGCAGCGGAGAGGTACGCTCCGGGCTCTCCCGGAAGTGCCCTGCCCAGGAGGGGACGCAGCGAATCGTAGGGCGCGGCGTCGCCGACGAACACGCCGCCCAGCAGGACCGAGGCATCCGAGGAGGTCACGATCTTCTGGTACAGACCGCGTGCGGGATCCGCGTAGACGATTTCGAGGCAACCCTCGGTGGTGCCGGCGGTGTCCCCGAAACTCGCGACGTCGATGCCGGAGAACTTCAGCTTGGTGGCCGTGTCAAAGGACTCGACCACTTTGGTGCCGCCGGTGAGTTGTTCCGCGACCACGTCCGCCATGGTGTTGGCCGGCGCCACGAGTCCCCACGTGCGGCCCAGGATGGAGGCAACCTCGCCAATGGCCCACACATGGGGCACGGAGGTGGCGCAGCGTTCGTCGACGACCACACCGCCGCGGTCGGCCAGGTGGAAGCCAGCTCGACGGGCCAGGCCCTCGCGGGGCCGGATACCCACGGCCAGGATGACCAGATCAGCCGGGATGTCCTCGCCGTCCTTGACGGATACGGAGACGACCTCACCGTCGACCACGTTGACGCCGGAAATGAAGGTGGAGCAGTGCACGTCGATGCCCACCTGGCCGATCAGGGAGTTGACGGCCTGACCGCCGCCCTGGTCCATTTCGGTGCTGAGCAGCCATTCGGCCACGTCCAAAATGGTGGCTTCCGCACCCAGTTCCTTGAGGCCGGCAGCGGCTTCCAACCCGAGCAATCCGCCCCCCACGACGACGCCGCGCGGGGCCCGTCCCAGCCTGTCCTGTAGGCGGTCGATGTCCGCCACGATGCCCTTGACGTCATCCACGGTACGGAACTTATGGGTCTTCTGACCGCCGGGGATGTTCAACGACGCCGCATTGGAGCCGGTGGCCAGAATCAACTCGTCATACGGGTAGCGATCACCGCCGGCGGAGATCACGGTCTGCTCAGAAACATCGATGTCGGCGGCGTGTTCGCCCACGTGCAGTTCCACGCCCGGGTGCTCCCAGATTTCACCCTGGGCCAGGGTCAGGTCCGTGGAAGTGTCCCCGAACAGCTTTTCCAACCCCACGCGGTCGTAGGGAACGTACTTCTCTTCCGAGAGGACGGTGACTGTGTCCTCCCCGAGTCCACGGGATACCAGGCTGGTGACGAAACGGTGGGCTGCGGGTCCACCGCCAACCACCACGATCCTGCGGTCGTTGCCACTAGCGTGAGTAGAAGCGGGGGCGTTACGGGTGTGCGTTTCCACGGTGACGGGCGGGGTGGGCTGTCCCATGTTGACGACCTCTCGGAGTAGTAGTCCCCGGGATGGGCGACGTCTGCCGGTAACCCCGGGGTCGTACAGTGTTTGCGCACGTGCCGGATAAGTTGCTCAGCAAATGCTACTTTAATTGAAGCACGGTTGACCGCCGAATTCAGGTGGTATTGCAGAACCCCGCTTGTCGAATGCGTCACGGTCAGCCAGGTCCACGAACGAACCCCGCACCCAGCACGGAAGGTACAGAAACCATGGCCACTG
>JAKDKI010000300.1 GCA_030453435.1 Kocuria sp. | reverse complement strand
AAGGCCATGGATGGGCGCTTGGCCGCCGTGTGACGTGCACGTGAACGAGCCATAATTAGTTGTAATCTCCCCAGATTCTTGACCTCGGTAACCGTTTGCCCTCGGCACCAATGGTCAGTACAGCAATCTTAGATGAATCCAGGGTTGATAAACAGTGTCACCTTGCCCACTTGACCGCTCAATTCACGACATTTCAGTACTTTCCGTGCCAGGAACCCTGCACCAGCCCGCGAACGTACGCTGCTTGACCGAGGTGCTGAGCGGCGTCGGCGATAGTGGACACGATTCGCACCCCGCGGGTGACGGGCGGATCCCACGATTCGTCGATGACTTCCTCCAGGTCCGCGTCGCTCAAGGGGCGCAGGTAATCGACCGTCGCAGAAGTGACAGCGTCCAAGTATCCCCGCAGGAGCTTCGGGTCGCTCACGTGAACGCGCGCAACATCTTCCGGACCGTCACCGAAGCCGAAATCATTCGCTTCACGATCGAGATCGAATTTCCGTTCCCAGCCCTGCGAGGTCCAGACCTGGTCCTCGCCGGAGAGGTGCGCGATCTGCACGTCCTGCTGGCGAGCGGCGTGCCAGATCAGCCAAGCGATCGAGTTCTGCGTATCCCCGGGCATGCGATTGAGCGTGTCCTCGGAAATGCCGTCCAGCACCTCGCCGGCCACCTGCGCGGGCCGCTGTGCCGCATCCTCCAACAGTTCGTTCGCGCTCATTGTTCGCTGCCTTTCGCTCGACGTTTCCGCTGGTCACTTTACGACGACGCCGCCCGGCTCGTAAGGGGGGCCGCGTACCTGTGCCGCACGGGCCACGGCAGCCGCACTGCACAGGCACGGGGGCGGCTCAGGCTCCCAACTCCGCCTCAGTTGATTTCGATGCGGTCCGTGGGCAGAGGCTCGTGGAAGCGAACCTTACGGTCGGCACGCAGCACACGGATCATGACGAGGGCGACCACCAAGATCGTGAGACCACCCAGCAAACTGCTGCCCTGCATCCCGGCAGAGAAGGCGGCCGTGGCCGAGTCCATCACGCTCTCAGCCCACGGCGTGCCCTGGGCTACGTCCACCGCCCCGCCCAAAGTCTGGTGGGCGGCGTCGTTCTGGGCGGGGCCCAGCGCCTGCGGAAGGTCCAAGTGGGACTGGTAGAAGGCGGTGGTCAGGCCGCCGAGTAGCGCGGTACCCAGCACGGCGCCCACCTCGTATCCGGTCTCGGACACCGCGGAGGCCGCGCCGGTCTTGGCTTCAGGAACAGATGAGACCACCAGGTCGGTGGAGAGGGTTGTGGCCAGGCCGGCCCCGGCGCTCATGACCGCGAAACCCGTCAGGACCGGTACCGCAGAGCTTTCCTGATCGGTGAAGCCCACGATCAAGAAGCCACCGGCGATCAGCACCAGACCCGCAACCACGGTGGCGCGCACGCCGAACAACACGGCCAGTTTGGCGGCGGCCAAACCCGCCACGATGGCCAGCAGCAGACCGGGGACCATCAGCAGGCCCGCGCTCATCGGGTCCTTGCCACCGATCAGCTGGAGGTGCTGGGTCAGGAAGAAGAGGAAGCCGAACAGCGCGAAGTTGGCCATCACGTTGACCGTCACACCACCCGAGAAGCGGGAGCTGCGGAAGAAACGCAGGTCCAGCATCGGATAGTCCTTGGTCACCTGACGGCGAGCGAACAACAGTCCGCACAGCACGCCGAACGCCATGACCAGCAGCCCTTGCAGCGCGGAACCCCCCGTTGCCAGGGACTTGATGCCGTACACCACCGGAGCCATGCTGAGCACGGCCAGCACAATGGAGACGGGGTCCACTGCCCCCGGGTTGGGATCGCGGGATTCCGGCAGCAGCAACGGTGCGGCGATCAGGAATGCCACGAGCACGGGAACGGCCAACAGGAACACCGAGCCCCACCAGAAGTGGTTAAGCAGGAAGCCACCGGCAATCGGGCCCAGGGCTGCGCCAGCACTGAAACCGGCCGTCCAAATGGCAATGGCCAGACGCCGTTCGTGATCGTCACGGAACACGGTACGCATCACGGACAGCGTGGCGGGCAGCAGCATGGAGCCGAACACAGCAATGCCAACGCGCGCGGCAACCAGCCATCCCGCGGTGGGGGCAAAGGCGGCCAACGCCGAGATCACGCCGAATCCCGTGGAACCGATCATGAGCATCTTGCGGCGCCCGATCCGGTCCCCCAGGCTGCCCATGGGAACCAGCAGGGCAGCCAAGATCAGCGGATACACGTCCACGATCCACAGCAGTTGAGAGGCCGTGGGATGCAGCGCCTTGGAAATGGCGGGCAGTGCGAAACTCAGCGCAGTGTTGTTCACGGATACCAGCAGCACCGGAAGCATCAGCACGGCCAAGGCACCCCACTCACGGACACCAGCTTTCTGCCGCTGATCGATCATGGTGGACACGATGAAGACCTCCTCGGTGCTCTGCTGCCGGTGACTCGGCGTTGGTTCGCGAAAAGTACTTCGTCGTACCGCGCGCAGCGGTGCCGTTGTGGCACGCGCCATTAATTTCTATACCGACTAGACGGTACAGTTAACGCCGAACGCGGGGCAATATTCCCCGGACCCGTTGGAGAGGTTTTGCTCACATGCCCCGCAAACCGCTGGCGCGAGACAAGCTGCTCGAGGCCTTCGAGCACATCGTTCTCACGGACGGCGAGCGCGCAGCCACCCTCGACGCCGTGGCCGCGGCCGCCGGTGTCTCCAAAGGCGGCTTGCTCTACCACTTCCCGCACCGGCAGGGCCTGGTGGATGCCATGCTGGTCAATCTCGAGTCACTGGCGGCCGAGGACCTCGAACGCTTGACAGCCTCACCACGCGGCGCCGCACGAGAGTTCCTCGCCACCTCGCTCTACGAGGACAGCGCGCTGGACCGCGCCCTGATCGTCGCCTCCCGCCTGATCCAGGCCGGCGACGACGCCGCTCGCGCCGCCTACGCAGGCATCGAGAAGAACTGGCTGACCGTTGTGCTCGAGGACGTGGGCGACCCCGTCGTTGCCACGGCCGTGGTGTGCATGGGCGATGGGCTGTATCAGCAGGCCTCCATGGGTCTACTGCCCGAAAGTTCAGCACAGAAGCAGAAGACGCTCGAGCAACTGATGGCCGCGCTGGACCGGTTGACCGCGTAAACCGGGGAACGCGGCTCAGGCCGCGGCGTCGGGACCCAACAAGTCCAGGATCAGCTGCACCTCCAGCGCGGTGCCAATGGTCAAGCAGTCCTCGCGCACGTTGAACTTGGGGTGGTGGTTCTGGAAGGCGAAACCCTGCTCAGCGTCACCGCCGCCCAGGATGATGAAGCAGCCGGGCACCTCGTTGGCGAAGGCCGAGAAGTCCTCGGAACCGGAGGAAATCTCGCCCTCCCACGCGTTGTCGTCCCCGGCCACCTTTTTGGCGGACTCGAGCGCCTGGGCGGCCAGAGCGGCGTCGTTGTAGACGATGTCGTAGGCGTCCACCCACTCGT
>JAKDKI010000299.1 GCA_030453435.1 Kocuria sp. | reverse complement strand
CGCAGCCTGGAAACCCGGCACATGACCATGATCGCGATGGGTGGCGCGATCGGTACGGGCCTGTTCGTGGCCTCCGGTAACTCGATTGCCACCGCTGGGCCCGGGGGCGCGCTGGTCGCCTACGTCGCCATTGGGCTGATGGTGTACCTGCTCATGCAGTCGCTGGGCGAAATGTCCGCGTGGCGGCCCACGTCCGGCTCGTTCGGTGATCACGCCGCGAACTACGTTTCACCGTCCTTCGGTTTTGCCATTGGCTGGAACTACTGGTTCAACTGGGCCATCACCTTGGCGGCAGAACTGGTGGCCGCGGCCCTGGTGATGCGCTATTGGTTCCCGGATGTCCCGTCCTGGATTTGGTCGGCGCTGTTCCTGCTGACAGTTTTCTCGCTGAACGCGCTGTCCACGCGTGCTTATGGCGAGGGCGAGTTCTGGTTGGCCGCCATCAAGGTGGCCGCGGTGGTCGTGTTCCTGGGGCTGGGCGTTCTGATGATCTCCGGCATCATGGGCGGTGAACCGTCCGGGTTCGACAATTGGACCGCCGGTGAAGCCCCGTTCGTGGGTGGGCCCATCACCATCCTGGCGATCTTCATGGTCGCGGGCTTCTCCTTCCAGGGCACCGAGCTGGTTGGTGTGGCCGCTGGTGAGGCCAGGGATCCGGAACGCACCGTACCCAAGGCCATTCGCACGGTGTTCTTCCGCATCTTGCTGTTCTACGTGGGTGCGATCACCGTGATCGGCTTCCTGCTGCCGTACACGCACCCCAACCTGCTCGCCTCGGACATCGAGGACGTTGCGATTTCGCCCTTCACCCTGGTGCTCGAGAACGCTGGTGTGGCTTTCGCATCCTCGATCATGAACGCCGTGATTCTCACGGCCATCCTGTCCGCGGGCAACTCAGGCTTGTATGCCTCCACACGTATGCTGTGGTCGCTGGCGATGGACGGTAAGGCACCCAAGTTCCTGCGCAAGCTCAACAAGCGCGGGATCCCCATGCGCGCGCTGTTGGCCACCTCGGCCTTCGGGCTGTTGGCCTTCGGTACCACGTGGTTCGGCGACGGCGCCGTGTACACCTGGCTGATCAACGCATCCGCGCTGGCGGGATTCATCGTGTGGGCCGGTATTGCCTGGACCCACTACAAGTTCCGTCAGGCGTTCAAGGCGCAGGGTCGCTCGGTCAAGGAACTGCCGTTCCGCGCCAAGTTCTTCCCCGCGGGGCCGATCATCGCGCTGGCCATGTGTTTGTTGGTGATCGTGGGCCAGAGCTACGAGGCATTCATCAACGACACGGTGACCCCGCTGTCCTTGCTGACCTCATACATTGGACTGCCGTTGTTCCTGGCGTTCTGGTTCGGTCACAAGTTCGCGACCAAGTCCCATGCGATCAACCCAGCGGAAGCTGATCTGTCCCGGAATCCGCAGATCGTGGATCACCGCGGTGATCGGGTCTAGAGCACTAAAACGGTGATCAGGCCCAGGACGCCCAGGGCCGCCACCGCTATGGCTGTCACCACAACGGCCACGGCGTCCGGTTCAACGTGTTCGTTGCTGATGCCTATAGATCCGCGCCGGTACCTTGCGCGCTGAGTAGCGTAAATGCCGATTGCCGTACATACAGCCAAGCCGAAGAGTGCCAGCACGAACGGTCCGTGTGTCGGTAGCCAGCGCAGGAAAATCGCTGCCGCGGTGCACAGAGCTAGCATGGTGCGTCCCCAGGACAACACCGTGCGTTCGGGCTGCAGTCCCGGGTCTTCGTGGAATCGTTCCGCAGTGCGTGCCATGGTTCAGCGGGTCAGTACTACAACCACCAGCACGCCTGAGGCGATGGCCCCGCCCACGGCCACCAGTGGCGCGATGATCGGTAGCGGCAGGGGTGCCTTGTGTCGCATGGAGCGTTCCACGCCGAGCCAGCGGTAGGTGGCTCCTGCGCTCAGCAGCATGCCCAGGAGCAGCAGCACGGTGGCCAGGAATTTACGGATGGCCAGGTCGAAGATGTCGCCCGTGAAAGCTTCGATCGCGATTCCACCGGCCAGGAAGGCCAGGGAAGTGCGAATCCAGGCGAGGAACGTTCGTTCATTGGCCAGGGTGAAGCGAGGGTCGGGCTCGCTGCCACCTTTCAAGACGCGTTCACTGAATGAACTACGACGCCGCTCGGCGGGGTCTTCTGCGGAACTCACCTGGTCTCCTTCCTCGGGGATATTCAATCTAGAGGCCTCCGAGACACTCAGGGGGCTTTCCGGTCGACACACGCCATCGCGGTGAGGTCGGTGTTCTCAAATACTGCGGTGCGGGGGTTCTATGAGTCAGGATGGCATCAACTGCACGTTACGACCTCTCGGAGGCGCATCATGAGTTCCCCCCATTCCTCGGGTAACAACCCCACGAACTACCGTGACTCAGCACAAGACTACGTGCCGAGCGGCGGCGCTCAGGGAGGGACCCCTTCGGTGCCCGCCAACCCGGTGTCCCCCTACGGCCAGCCCGCGGGACGCTGGGAGTACGTGCCGTCCAGCGCCCAGGACGCCCAGCAGCAGGACCAGGCTGCCAGGAGTTCCGAGGCCTCCCTGGTTCTGGGAATTCTGGGTGTGGTCATTCTTCCCATCCTGGCTCCGTTCGCCCTGTGGCAGGCCTATAAGTCCGAGAAACTAGGCGGCCGGGCCACCTCCGGCAAGGTGCTCGGCTGGGTGGGTGTTGCTCTGCTGATCCTGGGCATCCTGTGGGCCATCCTCTTCTTCGCATTCTTCGGAGTGATGATGAGCGAAATCTCGAACTCGGTGAATTCCGCCACCGTTTAGGTCACGACCTGTATCCGGTGAAGTCAGAGTCTGATGAGGTCCCGTCGGAGTGCCTCGGTGACGGCTGACGTCCTGTCCTGAACCCCCAACTTGGTGAAGGCCCGCCGCAGGTGGGTCTTCACGGTTGTTTCACTGATGAACAGCTGCGAGGCCACTTGGGCGTTCGTGAGTCCCTGGGCTACACCGATGAGCACTTCACCCTCGCGGTCACCAAATCGCTACGCGCTCCTCCTGCGGCAACCACATCTCATCCGATTCCTGTACGTCGAAGGCTTCGTAGAAGGCATCCACGTTGCGCGGGGTCTGGGCGGCGCGGAATTCCGCGGGGGAGTGCGGGTCCGTGGCGATGCGCGTCTTGAGCGCCTCGTCGCGGGACTTCTCCTGCCACACGTAGGCCCATGACACGAACAACCGCTGTGCCGGGGTGAACCCGTCGATGGGTTCGGTGTCCGGGGAGGCCTTCTTGTCCTGCGCCGCGCGCCAGGCCTTGTACGCGATGGACAGCCCGCCCAGGTCGCCGATGTTCTCACCCAGGGTCAGCTCACCGTTGAGCGTGGGGGCGTTCTCGGAACCGTTGAACTGTGCCGGGGACAGTGCCGCGTACTGGTCCACCAGGCGCGCGGTGCGGGACTCGAAAGCCTCGCGATCGGCGTCGGTCCACCAATTGCGCAACTTGCCCTCGCCGTCGCACGTGGA
>JAKDKI010000298.1 GCA_030453435.1 Kocuria sp. | reverse complement strand
ATCAACTTCTCCGCCAAGGGCTCCTCGGTGTCCAAGGGCGAGTCCCTGAAGGACACTGCCCAGACCCTGATGGCCATGAGCGCGGACGCCGTGGTGATCCGCCACGGCGCCTCTGGCGCGCCCCAGCAGCTCGCGTCGTCGGGCTGGATCGACGCCGCGGTGGTCAATGCCGGTGACGGCAAGCACGAACACCCTACCCAGGCGCTACTGGACGCCATGACGCTGCGCCGAGTGCGCGCTCAGCGCGAGGACCGACCCAGCACGGGGATGGACCTCGAAGGTATGCACGTGGTGATCGTGGGGGATGTGCTCCACTCCCGCGTGGCCCGTTCCAACGTGTGGTTGTTGAACTCCCTGGGCGCACGCGTGACGTTCGTGGCACCGCCCACGCTGCTGCCCGTGGGCATGGACCACTGGCCGTGCGAGGTCTCCTACGACCTGGACGAAGTGCTCGCGCAGCGCCCGGACGCGGTGATGATGCTCCGCCTGCAGAGCGAACGCATGAACGCAGCGTTCTTCCCCAGCGAGCAGGAATACACGCGGGCGTGGGGCCTGACCCCGGAACGTGTAGCCGCCCTGGACGCTATGGACGCGCCCACCGTGATCATGCACCCCGGTCCCATGAACCGTGGTCTGGAAATTTCATCCGAAGCGGCCGATTCCCCTCGCTCCACCGTTCTGGCCCAGGTGGCCAACGGCGTGTCCGTGCGCATGGCCGTGTTGTTCTTGTTGCTCTCGGGAGACGAGAGCACCCCGTCCCTCTCCGACAACTGAAGGTGACACCATGAGTTCCTATCTCATCAGCACTGTGAGCCCCGAGGGCTCAGACCCCGTTGACCTTCTGATCGTGGACGGCGTGATCCAGCCCGTGGGTGAACCCGGCTCCTTGGACGCACCCCAGGACGCCACGGTGGTGGACGGCACCGGTCTGATCGCGCTGCCCGGTCTGGTCGACATGCACACCCACTTGCGCCAGCCCGGCCACGAGGACGCAGAGACGGTGGAAACGGGAACTCGCGCCGCAGCCAAGGGCGGCTACACCGCCGTGTTCGCCATGGCCAATTCCAACCCCGTGGCCGATACCGCCGGTGTGGTGGAGCAGGTCTGGCAGTTGGGGCAGGACGCGGGCTGGGCGGATGTCCACCCCGTGGGCGCCGTGACCGTGGGTTTGGAGGGTAAGCAACTGTCCGAAATCCGCGCCATGGCTGAATCTCGCGCGCAGGTGCGGATGTTCTCGGACGACGGCAAGTGCGTGCACGACCCTGTGCTCATGCGTCGGGCCCTGGAATACGTGAAGTCCTTCGACGGACTGGTTGCCCAGCACGCACAGGAACCCCGCCTGACCGAGGGCGCCCAGATGAACGAGGGCGTCGTCTCGGCCGAACTCGGACTCACCGGCTGGCCGGCAGTGGCTGAGGAAGCCATCATTGCTCGCGATGTGCTGCTGGCCCAGCACGTGGGTTCCCGCGTGCACATCTGCCACCTCTCGACCAAGGGCTCGGTGGAGATCGTGCGCTGGGCCAAGGCGAGCGGCATCAACGTGACCGCCGAGGCCACCCCGCATCACCTGCTGCTGACCGAAGAGCTGGTCCGCACGTTCGACCCGGTCTACAAGGTCAACCCGCCGTTGCGCACCGACGAGGACGTCATGGCGCTGCGAGAAGCCGTGGCTGACGGGACCATCGACGTGATCGGCACCGATCACGCCCCGCACACCATTGAGGACAAAGAATCCGAATGGAGCTGCGCGGCCATGGGCATGACCGGCTTGGAGACCGCCCTGTCGGTCGTGCAGAAGACCCTGGTGGACACCGGGCTGATCGACTGGGCCACGGTCGCCAAGATCACCTCCCGCCGCCCTTCTGAAATCCTGCGGCTGCAGGATCAGGGTGGCGCGCTGGAAGCGGGCGCACCCGCCAACCTCACGCTGTGGAATCCGGCGGGGGAGACCCCGGTCAATCCTGAGACCCACGTGTCCAAGGGGCGCAACAGCCCCTACAAGGGCATGCCGCTTCCGGGCAGCGTGAGCGCTACCTTCTACCGGGGCCACCCCGTGGTCCTGGACGGTCAGCTCAACACCCCGCTGTCCGCCTAATACTCGATCAGACCCACGAAAGGCACCCCGTCAATGTCTGACAAGCTTCTCCCCACGCTCCTCGCGATCCTGATCGTGGTGGTGCTCTTCGCCCTGGTGTGGTGGGGGTGGCGTGGCCGCATTCGACGTCAGTCGGACGTGCCCCAGTTGCCGCAGGCGCCAGTGGACCTGCTGGACCGACTCGTGACCCGAGCGGACGGCATGTACGTGGTGACCACCTACACCGCGCAGCCACTCGAGCGGATTGCGATTCACGGGTTGGGAATCCGCGCCAATGCGGAGGCGATCGTCGCCGAGGACGGCGTGCTGATCAACCGCCAGGGCGCCCCTGACGTGTACATTCCCCGCGAACAGCTGCGATCGGTGGCCACTGCGTCCGGGATGGTCGGCAAGTTCGTGGAACGCGACGGCCTGGTCGTCTTCACCTGGCAGCTCGGTGATACCACCGTGGACACCGGTTTCCGCGCGCGCAACGGCGAGGAATCCCGCGCACTCGAGACCGCGGCGTCCGCACTTGTGAGCGCCCACTAAATTTCGCTTCCTTCGCGTTCAGGCGCGCAGAATTTCATGAAAAGGAAAGGAGTTCTTCGTGAACTCACACCCCCTTCAACCGTCCGTCCTGGTGCTTGAGGACGGCCGCGCGTTCCGCGGTCGCTCCTGGGGCGCCCCCGGCAACACCTTTGGTGAGGCCGTGTTCGCGACCGGAATGACCGGTTACCAGGAAACGTTGACGGATCCCTCCTACGCGGGTCAGATCGTCATTCAGACCGCCCCGCACATCGGTAACACCGGTGTCAACGACCAGGACGCCGAGTCCCGCAAGATCTGGGTCAACGGTTTCGTGGTGCGCGACCCAGCGCGCCGTGCGTCCAACTGGCGCTCCGAGCGCAGCCTGGACGACGAGCTGGCAGCCCAGAACATCGTGGGTCTCCAGGGCGTGGACACCCGTGCGCTCACCCGCCACCTGCGGGACAAGGGCGCCATGCGCGCGGGGATCTTCGCCGGCGACGACGCCGCTCGGCCGGTCTCCGAGTTGGTCCAGCTCGTCAAGGACCAGCCCACCATGGAGGGCCAGAGCCTGGCCGAATCGGTCAGCATCGACGAAGCCTATGTGGTGGAACCGGCCGATCACGGCTGGGAAGGCCCGGTCAAGCACGATCTGGCCGCGGTGGACCTGGGCATCAAGGGCATGACCCCGCAGCGCTTCGCCGAACGCGGTGTGCGAGTGCACGTGCTCCCGGCGACCAGCACGTTCGAAGACATCAAGAACCGCAACGTGGACGGCGTGTTCTTCTCCAACGGACCCGGTGACCCCGCAACTGCCGACCAGCAGGTGGCATTGCTGCGCGAAGTCCTGGACGCCAAGATCCCGTTCTTCGGAATCTGTTTCGGCAATCAGCTGTTGG
>JAKDKI010000297.1 GCA_030453435.1 Kocuria sp. | reverse complement strand
TGCAGCGCGGCTCCTTCAACAAGGAGGGCTACCTGCGCTTCGACTTCTCCCACGGAACCGCACTGAGCGCCTCGCAGATGCAGGAGATCGAGCAGATTTCCAACACGGCCATCCGCGATGACTTCGAGGTCGTGACGCAGGAAATGCCGTTGGCGGAGGCCAAGAAGCTGGGTGCCATGTCCCTGTTCGGCGAGAAGTACGGCGAGAACGTGCGCGTGGTCGAGATGAACGGCCCGTGGTCACGTGAGCTGTGCGGTGGCACCCACGTGGGTTCCACGGCGCAACTGGGCTCGCTGTCCCTGGTTTCGGAGCAGTCCGTGGGTTCGGGCAACCGCCGCGTGGAAGCCCTGGTGGGTTTGAACTCGTTCAACCACCTGGCTGCCGAGCGCACCCTGGTCAATCAGCTCACCGGCATGCTCAAGGTCCAGTCGACCGCCGAGCTGCCCGAGAAGATTTCTTCGACCCTGGACAAGCTCAAGGAGACGGAACGTCAGCTCACCGTGCTGCGGCAGCAGCAGTTGCAGGCTCAGGCCGGTCAGCTCGTCAACGACGCCCAGCGTCTGGGCTCGGTCAAGGCCGTGCTGCACAACGCCGGTGAAGTGGCTTCCGCGGACGCCTTGCGTTCCCTGGCCCTGGACCTGCGGACGCGCATGGGTTCCGAGCCCGCCGTCGCCGCGGTCACGGGTGTCGCCAACGACCGCCCGCTCATCGTGGTGGCCGCCAACGACGCCGCTCGCGACGCCGGTCTGGCCGCGGGTCAGCTCGTGCGCACCGCGGCGGGTGTGCTCGGAGGCGGCGGCGGTGGCAAGCCGGACGTAGCCCAGGGCGGCGGTTCGGATGTCACGAAGGTCGACGATGCCCTCGAGGCCGTGCGTCAGCAGATCCTCACCGCAGCGAGCGCGTGAGCGACACGTTTGTGAGGGGCGTCCGCATGGGTGTGGACGTCGGATCGGTCAGGGTGGGAATCGCTCTGACCGATCCGGACTGCGTGTTGGCCACTCCACACCAGACGGTCACGCGGGACAAAAATCGCAAGAAGCGCTTCGATGTGAAAATCATCACGGGCATGTGTGAGCAATTCGGGGTGGTCGCGGTGTACGTTGGATTGCCGCGTAGCTTGAACGGCCAGGAGAATCCTTCGACTGACATGGCCCGGGAGTACGCCGCGGCACTGCAGAATCGGTTACGCTCACGTGAGTGCGAAACGATCGTGCGGTTGGTCGACGAACGACTGTCCACGGTCGCGGCGCACCAGTCGCTTCTGGACGCGGGGGTATCGCGGAAGCAGCACATGGACAAGGTTGATCAGGTGGCCGCAGTGACGTTTCTGCAGTCGGCAATTGATCAAGGCAAGGCCACGGGAACCGAACCCGGTTTCCCCATCGACAACTAGATCGCGGATAATGGACGATGTTCTCGGCAAAACGCCGAAAATATCCGACAGACCACGGACAACGGCGGACGGAGATCATTCGTGAGCGACCAGCCACGAGATAACAAGGCCCACCGCGGCCCGCAACAGGGCGGTGCGGAAGGTTCGGCCACCTCTGGCGGCCTTCTGGGCACCCTGGATCCCGAGGGGCAGAGCCGCCGTCCTGGATTCTCCGGAGCGTTCGAACACCACGATGTCTCACCCGAAATGGCTGCCCGTCAGAAGCGCCGCTCCCGGGCTTCTCTGGCGACCGCCATCGCTTTGTTCGTTGCCGCGCTGCTGATCGTGGTTGCTGTCCTCGGTTCCGCGTTCGGTCTGTTCGAACGCAAGGATTACAACGGTGGAGGCGACCAAGAAATCAACTTCACGGTGGGCGATGGCCAGTCCACCGGTCAGATCGCCAACTCTCTGGAATCCCAGGACATCGTGGCCAATGCCGGTTATTTCGTGGAGACGTTCCAGGAACGCTATCCCGAAGACTTCATTCAGCCCGGCGACTACCAGCTCAAAACCCAAATGAGCTCCGATGCCGCCATCGACGTGATGATGGAACGCGGTGAGGCTTCGCACTATGCGGCCGTGGCCCAGACTCAGCGCATCGATGACACGTTCCAGACCCTGAGCGAATCCACGGGCATCGACAAGTCGGAGTTCGAAGCCTTCCGGGAAGACACCGACCGCTTCGGTATCCCGGAAGAATTCCCGACCATCGAGGGCTGGCTGCACCCCGGTGAGTACCGCTTCCCGTTGGATGCCTCCGCAGAGCAGATCATTCAGGAAATGGTGGACCGTACCAAGGGCACGTTGAACAACAACGAGGTTCCCGAGGACCAGTGGTTCCGCGTGATCACCGTGGCTTCGCTCGTCGAGTTCGAGGGCGTCCCGGACATTTATCCCGAGGTCGCCGGTGCCATCTACAACCGCATCGACCGCCCCGACGATGAGACCAACGGTTACATCCAGTCGGACGCATCCGTGGCCTACGGCCTGGGCAAGCGTTCCTACCACATCTCCGACGAGGAGAAGCAGGACAAGTCCAACGGGTACAACACGTTCGCGCACCCGGGACTGCCCGTGGGCCCGATCGGTTCGCCCGGTGACGACTCGATCAAGGCCGCTGCCAATCCTGACGACAACGATTACTACTACTGGGTGACCGTGAACCTCGACACCGGTGAGACCAAGTTCGCCGAGAACTACGAGGAGCACAACCGCAACGTGGACGAGTACCAGCAGTGGTGCTCGGAAAACGAAGGGAAATGTAACTGACACACTGGGGAGCAGCCATGGAACGACGTGCCGCAGCGGTGCTGGGTCACCCCGTGGGCCACTCCTTGTCTCCGAGTCTGCACGCCGCGGCCTATCGAGTCATGGGTGTCGAGTGGGATTACACCCGCTGGGACGTGGAGACCGAACAGTGGGGCCGCTTCTGGTCCGAACGCGCAGCAGAAGGGCATTGGCGGGGATTCTCCGTGACCATGCCGCTGAAGTCCCTGGCCGCTGCGCAAGCGGATGAGAGGACCGCGTTGGTCGAAGTCCTCGGTGTGGCCAACACGTTGGTGTTCCGCGACGACGGGTCCGTGGTGGCCGACAACACGGATGTCACCGGCATCATGGCGGCGGTCACCGCCGCGCGCGAGATTCCCGTGCAACCGCGCGGCGCCATCCTCGGTGGCGGTGGCACGGCGACCGCCGCGGTCGCCGCACTGCACGCGCTGGGTGCCCCCTCGATCGACGTGTTCGTGCGGTCCCTGGATCGCGCCGGTAAGGTCACCGACGCCGCCGCGAGGCTCGGCGTGAACGTCACCGTGCGAGCGTGGGACGAGGCAGCGGCGTCGTTGTCGGACTACGACGCCGTCGTGTGCACCCTACCTCCTCACGGCGCCGACGAGCTGGCTGCGGAATTCGCGACCTTGGACGCGACGGCCAACGGTGTACTCCTGGATGCCGCGTATGATCCCTGGCCCTCGGCAATTGCCCGGTCGTGGCAGGCCGCCGGCGGAGCGATCGCCCCGGGAATAGATATGCTGATCTTTCAGGCGGTCGACCAAGTGCGCTGGTTCGCCCTGG
>JAKDKI010000296.1 GCA_030453435.1 Kocuria sp. | reverse complement strand
TTGTTTTGGATGACTGCTTTGCAACGGAGTTCAACTCCTGATCTTGCCCTGTTCGGGCTACAGGGTCCAGGCGCGTTTTTCGTGCGCTACCGGGGCCTTCGATGTCCGGTCCTTTCGGGGCCGGGTCGGGGTTCGTCCAAAGTCTGGACGGGATGATTAGCCACCGGACACCGCGGTGTCGCCGAGGCGGATGGACTGCAGGATGGCCTTGACCGTGGGGACGTCCGTGTAGGTCGTGTCGACCTTGTGCAAAATCTCCTTTGCTTCCTCATGCGACAGTGCCTGGTTGGTCACGGTGGGCGGAGTTGCGAAGAACTCAACCCAGAGTTCACCCGTGCCGGAGCCGTTCAGCAGTGACACCATGCCCGAGGAGTTGACCTGCGTGAGCCCATACAGCGCCTGATCCTTGTCTGCGGACTCGGGGCTGTGAACATACGCGGAGTAGGTGTTCACCGGGCTACCCAGCTGTTCAGTGATGGGTGATTCCACTCCACCATCTCCCATGGTCCTGGTGGAGGTGAACCACTCCTCGGTGGCCGGTCGCATGTCCGTGGTGGCAACGCGGCCGGTGAACTCGCCCGAGGGGCTCGTCAGCTCCAAGTAGCCTTGGTCAGTTTTCGCCGTCCATGACGACGGGTACTTCAGCGAGTACCGTCCGTCGGGAGCGGTGTAGGTCTCCGTCAACGCCTCCGCTTCACCTTGAGCGGGCGGCTCGGGGGAGGCCTCCGGGGTGATCTCGACGGACTTCAGGATGGCCTGAGTCGTCGCACCGTTCTCCGATGTCACCGCCTTCTCGGTGGCCTCCGCGGCCTCCGCGTCCGTCAGGGCCTTGCCGGTCGTGTTCACGCCGGTCTGCTCGAAGGAGGCCCACAGCTCTTCCTTGCTGTTGGTCTTGCCCAACCCCACCATGCCGCTGGCGTTGACCTGAGTCAGTCCGTGCGCCACGACATCCTGTTCGGGACTGTCCCCAGCCTTGAAGCCGGAGTAGAGGCTCACCGTGGTGCCCAGAAGTTCGGTGAGACGCTCAGCGGGATAGGAGTTCTTGTGGTCGAGGTGGCGATCCGTAAACCATTCCTCACCCGGGGCGTACGTGCCAGTTGCGGATACGTGGCCGGTCACGGTGCCGTCAGGGCTGGTCAGTTCCAGGTAGCCCTTATCGGTCGTGGCTTTCCATGAGGACGGGTACTTCACGGAGTAGCTCTCGTCGGGAGCCGTGTAGGTCTCCGTGAGGGCACCCGTTGTCTGTTCCGCACCGGTCGCGGCGGGTTGTGCGGTTCCGCTGTGCGCCGTCGACGACGCCGCGCTCGGCGTGGTCCCGGACGCGTCCAGCGCCGTGGTTTGTTGCGTTTCGGACGCTGTGCTTGCCGGGGTTGAAGTGCTGCACCCGGTCAAGGCGATAGTGGTGGATATTCCAAGGGTTATAGCCCAGTTGCGGGCTTTTCTCTGTGCCATGTCTTCGAGTCTTCCGAGACTGCCGGTGGTTTGCAATGGTAAATGGTGGATCGTAATAGACCTGTGATGTGAACCACAAAAAGTTAGTTGACATGGTTGAACGTTCTTGAGAGGCGTGTGAAACCCCCATCTTGATAGTGTCGTGAAGCACTCGGGCACAAGCGCCGCGCCCCCACGACCTGACAGCCAATGAGAGATTCCCATGACTGATACCGAGGCCAATAACACGGCGAATAAACCGTCCGGCTCAGCACCGAGCACCGCATCAGATTCTGCGGAACAGCCGCGGCGCGACGGGCCTGTGATCCGCGCGCTCAGCGTGGTGGAGGTGCTGGGTAACAAGCTTCCGGACCCGTTCTGGTTGTTCGTGATCCTTGCGGGTATCGTCGTGGCGCTGTCCTCGCTGATGGCCAACCTGGGAGTCACCGCCGTCAATCCTGCAGACGGCGAAGAAGTAGCCATTCAGAACCTTCTGACCTCAGAAGGTGCCCAGCGGATGCTGGGGGAGGCTGTCGAGAATTTCGCCACGTTCCCGCCCCTGGGTGTGGTGATCACCGTGCTTCTGGGCGTGGCCGTTGCCGAACGCACCGGTTTGATCAACACGGCCGTCAAGCTCGTGGTCTCACGTGTCTCGGCTGGCTGGTTGACCTTCGTCCTGGCCCTCGCCGGTGTCACGGGTTCCATTGCCTCCGACGCCATTGTGGTGGTGCTGATCCCGCTGGGTGCTGCGGCGTTCAAGGCCGCTGGGCGCTCTGCAGTGCTGGGTGCTGTGATCGCGTTCGTGTCTTCATCGGCCGGCTTCAATGCGTCATTGCTCGTGAATCTGACCGACCCGCTGTTGGGTGGAATCACGCAGTCTGCCGCGCAACTGGTGGATCCGGAGTACACGGTTTCGCCCATTGCCAACTACTTCTTCTCCGCGGCATCTGCCGTGGTGTTGGCGCTGACCATCACGCTGGTGTCCGAACTGGTTCTGACCAAGCTCGCCAAGCGCTTCGAGACCCACGAACTCAGCGAGGACGAGGCCAGCGACCGTGCCGAACAGAGCTCGGGTGACGAGGCCGCCACGATGACCTCCGAAAATCTCACGGTGACTTCCAAGCGTGAGATCAAGGGGCTCTATGCGGCGTTGGTCGCCCTAGCGATCGGTTTGGCCATTTACTTCACGCTGATGTTCATGCCCAATACGCCGTTCCCCGGTGAGGACGGGACACCGCTCACATCGGTCCTGATCAGTGGTGTGGCCGTTCCGATCGCGTTGCTGTTCTTCCTGTGCGGCGCCGTCTACGGCTGGGTTGCCGGCACGCTGAAGAACTTCTCGGAGATCCCCTCCATGATGGCTTCGGCCATCACTCAGGTGGCCCCGCTCATCGTGTTGTTCTTTGCCGCATCCCAGTTCATTGCATGGTTCGGCTGGTCCAACATGGGCACGGTACTGGCCATCAAGGGCTCGGAGTTCCTCGGGGATGCCGGTGTCCCGACCGTGGTGCTGTTCGCCGGTTTGGTGCTCATCGTGGCGGTGCTCAACATCCTGATCACCTCCGGTTCCGCGCAGTGGACGTTGACCGCGCCCGTGGTGGTGCCCATGTTCATGTACCTGTCGATCCCGCCGGAGACCACGCAGATGCTGTTCCGTATCGGTGACTCGCCTTCCAACGTGGTGTCCCCGTTGAACCCGTTCTTCGCCATGACCCTGGGCTTCATGCAGCGGTGGTACCCCAAGGCAGGCATCGGCACGCTGATGTCCCTGACCATCCCGGTGTCCATCGCAATGCTGGTGGTCTGGTTCCTGTTCTTCCTCGCATGGTGGGGTCTGGGTATTCCGCTGGGCCCGGGTTCTCCCACCCGCTGATCACTCACGGGGGTGCCCGCGCGGCGTCGTCGGCGTGACCTACCCATGAAATAAGGTTCCCTATCCCCGATTCCAGCGCTGGAATCGGGGATACGGAACCTTAAATCACGCTTGGGCGGCTAAGCCCTGAGGTGACTCAGCGTTTTTCGCGCGGGGTGATGTAGCGCTCGCCGTGCTCGGTTTCCTCGAGGTCGTAGTCGC
>JAKDKI010000049.1 GCA_030453435.1 Kocuria sp. | reverse complement strand
CGCACACGATGGCCAAAACGGCCGAGCTGCTTACCCACGTCAATCCCACGACCCCCACCATAAGGGAGCGCAGGACAAAAACTGCGGCACACAGCACCGTGTTGCTTACAACGGTGTGATTCGTTGTCTGCTACGCGGTGCTCACTCCAGAATACCCTTGCTGGAGTGGTCAGAACCGACCCTTTCGCACAGCCATGAGTTCATCGGAACCGGTGAAGCGGTGCACTAACCCACGGGGAACTTCAGGTGACGTGAGCGCAAAACTGCGGTGATCGCGCCAGTGCCCCGAAATGTGGAGAAAGTCTTTCCGCAAACCTTCATCACGGAATCCAAGTTTCTGCACCACTCGCAAAGATTTGACGTTCTCCGGACGAATGTTGATTTCCATTCGGTGCAGATTCAAATGCTGGAAGCAGTAATCGGTGGCCATCGCGACCGCCATGGGGGCAATCCCCCGGCCAGCTTGTGCTGCATCCACCCAATACCCAAGCGTCGCCGACCTGAAGGACCCACCGGTGATGCTCGAGACACTCAGCTGGCCCACCAATTCATTGCGGCCGGTGTCCGGATTCACTTCCGTGATCAGCCACGGCAACGAGGTGCCCTGCTTCGCCTGATCGCGCATGAGCTTCACGAACTGGCGGTACGTGGGAGGTTCTCCCCCGGGTAGCGGGTTACTGGCCTCCCACGGCTCCAACCACTCACGGTTCCGGTACCGCACGCAGTCCCATTCGGCGCGGTCACGCATGGACAGTGGGCGCAGCGTCAGCTGCGCCCACTGCACACTTACGGGCCACACGACATCAGTGTTCACAGAACACTGACTATCAGTCCTGCAGGTCCTTTGCGAAATCCTTGACCCACGCGCGCAGGTCCGGGCCCAAGTCGCCACGCTCGCACGCGAGCACGATGTTGGCCTTGAGGTAGGACAGCTTGTCTCCGGTATCGAAGCGGCGGCCCTTGAACACCACGCCGTACATACCATTCGCCTGGTCACCCTTGTCGGCGATGGTCTGCATGGCATCCGTCAGCTGGATCTCGCCACCGCGACCCGGCGGGGTGTTCTCCAAGATCTCGAAGATCTCGGGGTGCAGTACGTACCGGCCGATGATGGCCAGGTTGGACGGCGCATCCTCCGGAGCCGGCTTCTCGACCATTCCGTTGACCTGGACGTACTCTTCACCGTCGACGGCGGTGATGTCGGCGCAACCATAGGCGCTGATCTGCTCCTGGGGAACTTCCATGAGAGCCACGACAGAACCACCGGTGGCCTGCTGGACCTCGATCATGCGCTCGAGCAGATCTTCGCTGGCATCGATGAGATCATCGCCGAGCAACACGGCGAACGGGTCATTGCCCACATGGGTCTTGGCACGCAGCACTGCGTGGCCCAAGCCCTTGGGGTCCTGCTGACGCAGGTAGTGAATCTCACCGAGATCGGACGCGTGCTCAACTTCCGTGAGCAGCTTGTCCTTTCCGGACTCCTTGAGGGATGCCTCGAGCGCGGGCACGCGGTCGAAGTGATCTTCCAGAGCGCGCTTGGAGCGCCCCGTGATCATCAGGACGTCATCCAGGCCTGCATCAACAGCCTCCTGAACGACATACTGAATGGCGGGCCGGTCTACCACCGGCAGCATTTCCTTGGGCATGGCCTTGGTCGCCGGGAGGAACCGGGTACCCAGTCCTGCCGCGGGGATGACCGCCTTATGTGCGCGCTTGGTCTGATTAGGGCTCATAAACTTAGGTTAATGGACGATCCTTTTGTTCGGCTGATTGAGGCGAAATATGCAGACTTTGTCATCGTCCCTTCATGAGGGGACACCCTCCGAACCTCTCAGTGCCGACAATGACCACGCCGTGAAACACACTCGAATGCATCTCTCATGACGTCGGAATCGAATCTGCCGACCAGTAGCAAAGCGGACCTGCGGCGGCGCATCCTGACCGAGCGGCGTCGTCGTTCACCCGAGGTGCGAAAAGCTGCCTCGCATGCGCTGACCGAGCACCTGATGCGCGAATTGGCCATGACATCGGCCGGGGACATCGCCGCATTCTTGCCCCTCAACACCGAACCCCCGCTACTGGCTGCGCTCGAGGCTGCACATCGCGCGGGTCATCGCGTGTGGGTACCCGTGGTCGAGGCGGACCGCGCGATGCGATGGTGCTGGTGGCGGCCTGACGCCCAGCTCGCGGCCGGTTCCCTGCCCGGCTTGCTCGAGCCTGTGGGACCGCGGCACGACATCGAGATCTTCCGCGCCGTGCGGCTTGTGGTAGTTCCGGCCGTTGCAGTGGGAGCCGACGGCGTTCGGCTGGGTTTCGGGGGCGGCTATTACGATCGCTTTCTGGAACGACTCGCCGCCGCACAGCCGCTACCCGAGATGCTTGTGTGCGTGTTCCACGACGAGATCCTGGCCACCGGAAGCATCCCGCGAGAGCCTCACGACGCCGTGATGACCAAGGCACTGACCGAGCGCGGTGTGGTGGCCCTTGGGAGCAGCGAGGATCACACCCCGGCACCGCCACGAGCGGAGTAGGATTAGCACTCGGTCCACATCAGTGCCAACTAATTGCGAGGAATTCCGTGCCCGTTTATGCCTACGGCTGCAAAGACTGCGGCCACGCCTTCGATATCCGCCAATCCTTCTCGGATGACGCCCTGACCGAGTGCCCAGAATGTGGCGGTCAGCTGCGTAAGAAGTTCAACACCGTGGGCGTGGTGTTCAAGGGTTCCGGTTTCTACCGCAACGATTCTCGTTCGGATGCGAAGACCTCCGGTTCGAACGGTTCGGATTCGTCGGCATCCAGCTCGTCTTCCTCGGATTCGAGTTCGTCTTCGTCCGGTTCCTCCGAGAAGGCTGCCTCAACTTCCGCCGAGTAAATTCACGTCCGCAGCTTCACCATCGAACCGCGGTGCGGCCGGGAATTCGTTCATTCGAGAGCCACCATTGCTCCCCGCCGATCTCGCTCCACAGGAACCTCGCCCGCAACCGTCCGATCCACGATGTCCCCAGGGTCCAACAAGTCAATGGTGGCGGTATCGAAGCACTCGTAGGGTTCGGGCATGAGCCCACGAGCCCGCCCCAGATATCCGCTGAGTCTGCGCTTCCGCACGGCGGTGAACCGCCGGCATCGATTGGTGGCCGCTGCCCTCTGTGCGGTTGCGCTGACACTTCTGATCCTGCGGTTCGCGCCCCCGAGCGCGCAGTCCTCTCCCGTGGTGACCGTGGTCAATCCGGTCCCAGCGGGGACGGCACTGAGCGGGGCCGATGTACATGTCCAGGAGGTCCCGGTTGATTGGGTTCCGGATGGCGCCGTCACGGATCCTTCTGTAGTCACGGGTCAACCGGCCACCGTAGCCCTCGTGCCGGGGCAATTCCTGACGGAATCCTCCGTGCTCGGACCAGGTCTTCTGGAAGGTCAGCCGGAAGGTACGACCGCCGCCAGCATCCGTGTCAGCGACCCGGCCGTGCTGCGCCACATCCGGCCCGGGGACAGCGTGGACGTGGTGCATCAGCCGGACAGCGCAGGTAATGACAGGCAGAAGACCGTGGCGGAATCGGTGACCGTGCTGTGGAGCGCACCCGTGGGTGCTGCTCAGGACTCGTCACTGTTGTCGGCCTCGGGAACCGATACCGACCTGGGTCTCGTAGTACTGGCCGCACCCCGGGAAACCGCGTCCGGGCTAGCGGCACTGGACGGTTCCGGGCGGACTTCGCTCGTCCTGGTAGCCGATTAGGTCCCCAACGCGGGCCGGAGGCGCGGAATCGAGGTTTTCAGCCCCAGTGCGGGGGACGCTGTTCCTTCAACCACTGCTCGTGCTCCCGGTCGGACATAGCATCCGATGCCCCGGACACCGCGCGATCCGGGTCGTTCGGCCTGGCAGACAGCGCCGGATCGGTTACGGCCAAATTCGGATCTGGCGCACGACCGCCACTGACACGTCGGTGCCCCCGACGTCGGCGTTTGGGAAGCTCGGTAGCACTTCCGGATGCAGCGGCCCTCTCCGAATCCGTCACCTGACGTGACCCGGTTTGTTGACCGGAGTCAGAACCCTGAACGGGATCCACGGGGTCGTCGGGGCCGACCTTCGGGGCCGAGTTTTCCTCGTTCATGGGCCTGCTCAGCCGTTCTCCGTGTCAGCCGACGAGTCCCCGGTTCCCTCGGACCGTTCCGCGCCACCCTGCTCACGGGATTCGGGCCCCGAGGTCTTCGTCTTGGCGTTCAGCCCCAGGTAACGCTGCACCAGCGAGGCCACGGTCTGCGGATCGGTGAACACCTCCACGGACCACAGGCTCACGTAGTTCCACCCCGCACGTTCGAGCTGCTGCGGAATCAGTCGGGAACGCTCGCGCACACTCAGTGCGCGGCTGCGGTCTGATCCGTCGGACTCCATGGCCACCGGAATCCGCGGGGCTTCACCGTTCTCGGTCGGCTGCACCACGGCTCCGGCGGACAGGGACTCGGTATCCGCGTACGCGACCACGTCGATGATGTCGGCGTAGTCCGTGTGCACGGTGGCACCGGCGCGACCCAAGCGATCGGCGAGGTCTGCGACCAGGGCGTCCGCGGCGTCGTCGGCGACCGAGGCCGGTGCCTGCGCCTTTTCGGACGTGGTCGACTCGCCGAAGAGCAGTTCAAGCATGCGGTACATGTCCCGCGCACCGTACTGCAGGCGCCGCTCCTCGGTGTCCTTGGGGTGGATGGACGTGACGATGTGCGTGTGCCGACGCGCGCGCGTCATGCCCCGCACGAACGCCTGCCGCCCGTCTTTCTCGGACAGTGCGCCCAGGTTGGGTGTCGAACGACCGGAGGTGGTCCGCCCGAAGCCCAGCGAGAAGATCACGGTGTCGCGCTCGATTCCGGCCGCGCGGTGGAGTTCGACCACGCGGAAGGACTCGCGGCCCGGCGCGAAGAAGTCTGCTGCTTCGCCGTTCTCGCGCAACCTACGTTGCACGGCCTGCGCCACGCGGGTCGCGTGCATCGCGGACGCGGTCACTACGGCCAGCGAGCGCTCGGGGTGGCGGGTGGCATGCGCAAACACGAGGTCCACGGTGCGCTGGACCTCCGCGGACGGCGCCTGCACACCTTCCGTGCCGGCGGTCAGCACACCCACCCCGTCCTCCACGTACTCCGCGGACATCCCGGACGTGGGGCTGACCAATTCGGAGGCGTGCGGGAGACGCGCGAGAGCGCCGTCGTAGAACGCGGAGTTGAGGTAGTTGAACAGGCGCGGGTCCATGGCGCGGCGCACTGACGTGAGACCGCGTTGGTCGACCACGCGACTCAGCGCGCCGAAGGCCGACTCGAGCTCTGCCACCGGTTGGGGGTCGTCCCCCGAATTCTGCTGCGGGGCCACCGTGAACGGGTGGGGGTTACCCGCGTGTGCGTCACCGAACGCAATGACCTGATCCGCACGCACGAGCGCGGGCAAGGTCGCCGCCAGAGGCGTGGACTCGGCGTCCAGGATGACGACAGTGTCAATGTGCTGGTCCTCGGCCAGAGTCGCCGAAAGCACGAGCGGGCTGGCAGTCCACACCGGGACCAGCTGCTTGATCAGGTGTTCTTCCGCGCTCAACTGATCCGGGCGCACACGCCCCGAGCGCAGCATGTCCCGCAGGTTCCGGGCGGCCACTGGTCCGCGCCGAATGCTGTGCTTCCAGCGCGTGGCGAGCTCGTGCATCAAACGGCTCGGTGCGGAGGCCACGTGTGCGGAATCCGCGCGACGGAACGTGGACTCGGTGCGGCGTAGTTCGTTGCCGTGGGGCATGGCCACGAAGTCGTCGCCGCTGATCATGGCCTCGAGCACGGATTGCCACCAGGCCAGTTCCAGCTCTCCGCGCACCTCGTGCGCCGGCACTCGGCGGTCCTGCATGTCCTGCAGGAACTCACCCAACCCGCGCGAACGCAGGTCGTCCAGGAGCATGGTGCGCTCGGGCAAAGTGGCCAGGTGGGCTTCGTCGTTGATCAATTCGTCGAGGGTGGTTTCCAGCTGCTCGACGTCCGCGGATTCCAAGGTGGCCGCCGTGGGCGAACCCTCCAGGGCGATCGCGAGACCCTCGAGGTCTTCGCTGAAACGACGCTGGATCTCCCGAACCTCGCTGGCGCGATCGGAGACCGCTGGTTGCTCGAGGGACGTCGCCCATGTTCGCCAGCGATCGCGCTCGGACTGCACCTTAACCAGTGCGGCATGCAGATCCGAGATATGGACGCCCGGGCGCATGTACTCCTTGGCGGCCTTGCGCAACCGGGAACGCTGCAGCCCGGTCATTTCGATCCCGTGGTCGCGGCGCCATCCCGAGGACGCGGTGGCGGCGATCAGATCCGTGACGGGCCGGTCGTAAATATCCGGTGTGAAGTGCTTGAGTGAATCGCCCACCTCGATGACCAGCGACAGCTGCTGGGCCCACTCCTGGATACTGCTTCCCGGGCGCAACCCAGACACGCCCAGGACACTGCGGATCCCGGTCTTCAGTCTGGTCAATTCGAGCAGCAAGGATTTGGCGAGCTGGTGGGCCTCACGAGCCTCGTCGTCGTTGACCAGGCGGGCGCCGTTCCACGGGCCGGCAAGGGTCTCGGCGTCGAAAGCGCCCAACCGTGCGGCGCGTTCCAGCTGCTTCTCCACCTCGGCGCGGTGGGACACGGCATCGAGCACGGATCGGCGGAAACGCACGGCCGTCTGCGGGCCGGGCTCGCGAGCCGTCAGCTCCGCCAGGGCCTGCATCGCCTGGTACGGCGAGGCCTGCCAGCGCGGGCGCACGGCGTGCAGCGATTCCTCATGCACGCGCAGCTGTCCGCGCGAGAGCCGTAGCGCGTCGTGGAGTTGCTCCAGGTCGGGTTCTTCGGCGCGCTCGTTGCGGGCGATGGCGTGCACAAGGCGCTCAGCAATGTCGTCATCGTTGAGGTGTGAACCGAGCGGCAACACCAGCGAGTCCAGACCCAGACGGTTCCACGCCCGAGTGAAGGCGGAGAGCGTGGTGCGGGATTCGCCCAGCACCAGAACACTCTTGTTGCTGTACACCAGCGATCCCACGGTGGCCACCACGGTGTCGATGGCCGGGGTTCCCACGGGCGTGCTGACCACGAAGCTCTCGCCTTGTTCGGCCAGATCAACGACTTCCTGTTCGCTCCGGTCCAGATCGGTCAGGGCCAGCTCATGAGCGGGATCGCGCTGGTCGAGAGGTTCCGCGCGGTTCTCCAACGGAGTGACCACCGGGAGCTTGCCCACCTCGTGGTTCTTCAGCCGCGCCAGGCCGCGCACGAACTCCGTGCGCGCCTCAACGTTCTCGTCCGCGGGACGCTCGTGCAGGTCCGCGAAGGTCGAGACGAGCAGTTGGTGGGCCACGTGCATACCGGGCACGTCCACGGCCAACTGCCGCAGCGTTTCGAGCACGGGAGCCGGGTCCAGGCGGCGCGTCCCGTACGCCAACCGGGACATCTCCCCCGTGGCCAATTCCACGTTGTAATCCTCGCGCAGCCGGCGTACCAGTGCCGGGTTCAGGCGCGCCGGAGCCACGATCTGAAGCTCGAAATCCTTGCCGTCCGGGCGCAGCTTCACGGTCACGGGCGCCAACAGCACGGGGGCGATGAAGCGCCGCTGCCCGTCCACGGCCGGATTGGTCAACCACGACGCCGTTCCGGCCGCCAAATACGCGGCGTCCAGCCTGTGCATGACCGAGAGTTCATGAATCTTGGTGCGCAATGCGCGTGCCGAACGTGCCGCACGTTCGTAGGCGGGGTCCTGATGATGGATCATCGTGGACAGCCTGGTGGGACGCCCCATCAACAACTGTGCCTGACCCGAGGAATTGGCTTCCGCAAGGTCGATGCACACGTTGTCCACGCGGTTGAACTCCAGCAGCGTGTCCGGACCGGTGTAGGCGTCCATTTGCTGGGTCCAGGCACGCAAGGACACCCTGGAATCGGTCCCGGTCTCGGTGTTGTTCTCGGGGCGTTCTTGGGGCGCGTCTGCAGACATGAGTCTCCTACTCACGAGTGCGCCGACCGCTCCACCCGCTCCTGGGTGGCGCGGCCGACGCACCGGCACTGATGTTCGTTCACAACGAGTGTGGGATTACTCCCACTCGATGGTTCCGGGTGGCTTGGACGTGACGTCCAAAACCACGCGGTTGATTTCTTCGACCTCATTGGTGATGCGGTTGGAAATCTTGGCCAACAATTCCGAGGGCAGGCGCGACCAGTCAGCGGTCATGGCGTCCTCACTGCTGACGGGGCGCAGCACGATGGGGTGGCCATAGGTGCGGCCGTCTCCCTGCACGCCCACCGAGCGGACATCCGCGAGCAGCACCACGGGCATCTGCCACACGTCGTCGTCGAGACCGGCGCGAGTCAGTTCCTCGCGAGCAATAGCGTCAGCACGACGCAAGATGTCCAAACGCTCCTCGGTGACCTCACCGATGATGCGGATTCCCAAACCGGGGCCGGGGAAGGGCTGGCGACCCACGATGTTCTCCGGCAGGCCCAGCTCGCGGCCCACCGCGCGGACCTCGTCCTTGAACAGCTGACGCAGCGGCTCGACCAGCTCGAACTGCAGGTCCTCCGGCAGCCCACCCACGTTGTGGTGGCTCTTGATGTTGGCTGCGCCCTCACCGCCGCCGGATTCCACGACGTCCGGATAGAGGGTGCCCTGGACGAGGAACTGCACGGGCTTACCGTCTGCTGCCTCTGCACGTAAAACGTGTTCCTCAGCGGCCTCGAAGGCACGGATGAACTCACGACCAATGGCCTTACGTTTGGCCTCCGGGTCGCTCACACCCGCCAGTGCAGAGAGGAAGCGATCGGATTCACGGGCCACGTGCAGTTTCACGCCTGTGGCGGCCACGTAATCCTTCTCGACCTGCTCCACCTCGTCCTGGCGCATGAGCCCGTGATCGACCAGCACGCAGGTCAGGCGATCACCGATCGCGCGCTGAACGAGCGCCGCGGCCACGGCCGAGTCCACACCGCCGGACAGACCGCACAAAGCCTTGCCGTCGCCCACCTGAGCGCGGATCAATTCGATCTGTTCCTCGATGATGTTGCCCGTGGACCAGGACGGGGTGATCTGGGCACCGTTGAACAGGAAGTTCTCGAGTACCTGCTGCCCGTACGCGGAGTGCTTGACCTCCGGGTGCCACTGCACGCCGTAGAGCTTGCGTTCTGAGTTCTCGAAAGCCGCAACCGGGGCGCCATCGCTGGACGCCAGCGTGGTGAAACCCTCAGGGGCACCGGTGACGGAGTCTCCGTGACTCATCCACACGGTTTGCACTTCCGGGGCGCCCTCCAGCAGGGTGCCCGTGAGGTCCTGGGACGCGGTGGCCATGGTGGCCCCGTATTCGCGGGCTCCGGTGCGTTCCACCGAGCCGCCCAGGGCGTTAGCCATGACCTGGAAGCCGTAGCAGATGCCCAGTACGGGCACACCGGCTTCGAACAGCTCGGCATCGCGCTGCGGGGCGCCGGGAGCATACACGGAGGACGGACCACCCGACAGGATGATCGCCGCGGGGTTACGCTGCAGGATTTTTTCGGTGGACCAGGTGTGCGGAACGATTTCCGAGTAGACGTTCGCTTCACGGACCCTGCGGGCGATCAGCTGCGCGTACTGCGCACCGTAATCGACCACAAGAACCGGGCGGTCCTCGAGTTCGGTGAGGTTGTCAGGGGTTTCAGTCACGGGCTCAAGTCTAGAACACCAGCGCGCCCTTTATCCCCCGCTCAGTATCGCTTGGCGGCCTTGGGGTTCGAGGCCAGCTCCGCCTCGGTGGAACGGTGGATCTTGCGCTCCACGATGAAGGACAGGAACGGCACCACCCCGCCCAGCGCCATGACGATCAGCTGCGGGAACGGCCAGCGCATCAGGGACCAAATGCGGAAACACGCCGCCAGGTACACCACGTAGAACCAACCGTGGATGATCAGGATCCACGTGGAGATGTTCACTCCCCCGGCCAGGTTCTCGAGCTCGAGGTTCTGCCAGCCCAGGGCAACGGTCTCGCCCGTGATCTTGTCGGTGCCGCCGGCGATCAGGTCGTAGCCCAGTCCGTAGCGGGTGATCATCTCGGCCACGAGCAGCAGCAGGAACGTACCGGAAACCCACGCGCAGATCTTGTAGAACGTGAGGGCCCCGCGAATCTGCGCTTCGGTGCCGCCAAAACGACGCCGCGGTTGCAGCGCCGCAGCACGAGCCTTGACGTTCTCGGGCACGGTCGCGCGCTCCGGGGTGGCATCAGCGGGAGTGTTCACGCGCACGCCGTCCGTCCGACGAACCGGCTTGAGGTTGTGCTGGGGATCAGGGGTGTGTTCACTCATACGTGGCTCCGTGCTCGGGGTGGGTGCGGTTCTCGCGGGTCGATGCTCCGTCGGATGAGGAGTTCGCCGCCGGTTGGTCGTCAAAGTAGTAGTAGCACTGATCCTGCTCGTCCCAGTAGTAGAAGGACTGTGCGTCCTCGTCCCAGAAGTAGTCGCCCTCCAGGTAGAAGTACTTCTGGGGATCCTGCTGGCGCAGATACTCGTCACGGACAAAGCGCCACCACAGGAACACCGCGAAGCCGGCGAAGACGATCCATTCCAGGGCGTAGAACAGGTTCAGCATGTTCAGAGACGTATCGGTGGGCTGCTGATCGATGTCCAGATCTCGCAGTTCGCCGCTCATCACGGTGGCGTTCGAGCCCAGGGTCCCCTGGTCGGTCACCGGTAGTTGCTGGCTCGCAGGTACCTCGGCGGCAGCCGCCACGTATCCGGAGTACAGCGGCGCATCCCACTCGTTGGTCAGCTGCGCGGGCGACAGGGAGGCCAGCTGCCCCTCCGGAAGTTCGCTGTCGCCCAAGGGTGCCTCCGGCGGCAAGAATCGCCCGGCCACGGTCACGGGGTCCGACGGCGCTGCGGGCACCTGATCGGCGGTTTCCACCCAGCCACGCGCCACGGCAATGGACATGGGTCCGTTGGCGGGGCCCCATAGCTCATCGGAATCCCGAAGTACGAGCTCCGTGACCGCCCAGTAGCCCTCCGCACCATCATGGAGACGACCGGGGATCACAACGGTGGACTCCGGGTCGTAGCGGCCGGTGATCTCCACCGTATGATCCGCAGTGCTTGCGGTGGCCACCTCACCGGGTTTGATCACCTCGGACAGGGGCTTTACACGGTCCTTGTCCGGGTCTGCCACGATGGCGGCCTGATCGGAGCTGCTCAGCTGCCACATGCTCAACACCACGAACAGCGCCGCGATGATCAAACTCACCGTCAGAAAGGCGAGCGAGCGGGGGCTGAGAGCGATCTTGAGCACCACACAAGAGTAGTGGGCCGCCCTGTGCG
>JAKDKI010000295.1 GCA_030453435.1 Kocuria sp. | reverse complement strand
TGACCAGGCGCCAGCCCAGGGTGGTGTTGGCGAGCTTGAGATCCTGCATCGGGAAGGCGCGCTCGGTCTTGGGCAGTACCCAAGGAGCGCGGGACATGGATTCCACGCCGCCCACGAGCAGCAGGTCCCCCTCGCCCACCTCGATCTGACGCGAAGCCATCATCGCGGCGTCCAGGGAGGAACCGCACAGGCGGTTGATCGTGGAGCCGGGGACGGAGGTCGGCAGTCCTGCGAGCAGGGTGGCCATGCGGGCCACGTTGCGGTTCTCTTCACCGGCGCCGTTGGCGTTGCCGAAGTAGACCTCGTCAATCTTGGAAGCATCAAGCTGGGGAGCGCGCTCCACCATGGTCTTGACCACCAGAGCGGCCAGGTCATCGGGGCGGTGGCTGGACAGCGCGCCGCCCACCTTGCCGAACGGGGTGCGGACTGCGTCGTACACGTAAGCGTGGTTCATGTGAATCCTCACGGTTTGGGCTCACCCGGTGTCCCGGGGCGACACCGTCTCCATCGACCGACGACGCCGCGTTGCGTGATTTCAGAGTAACCGGAAGTGCGCGCCATGTGAACACCTGTTCGTATAGCGAACATAATTGATGAACTGTTGCCCTCGTCGCGGCGCCCTTGGGACTACTCCCCCAGCACGCCCATGTCCGAGAGCACCTTCTGGGCGTGTTTGAACGCGTTGTTGGCAGATGGCACGGAAAGGTAGATGGCCGACTGGAGCAGGATCTCCTTGATCTCGTCCGGCGTCAGACCGTTACCGATGGCCGAGCGCACGTGCATCTCGAACTCTTCCCAGTGCCCCGCCGCGATCAGAGCGGTGAGCACGCACGCGCTGCGCATGCGTCGATCCAGGCCCGGGCGGGTCCAGATCTCGCCCCACGCGTAGCGGGTGATGAAGTCCTGGAACTCCTCGGTGAACTCGGTCTTGCCCGCCTCCGCACGATCCACGTGGGCGTCGGAGAGCACCTCGCGGCGCACGGTCATGCCCTCGCTGTGGGCCTGGGACTGGGTGCGTTCTGAACGATCCGTCATGATGTCCTTTCTGCTCAGCGGTGGGCCGAGATGAATCGGGAAATGTGCTCTGCGGTGACCTGCGGCGCCTCGACCGCCAGCAGGTGGGAGGTGTTCGCCACGGTTTCGTGGCGGGCGCCTAATTTGTCGGCCAGTTCCTGCACGGTCTCAGGACCGGTGACGACGTCGCTCGGTCCGGACAGCGTCTGAACGGGCACCTTGGTCTCCGGCTTGGTGTCCCGCAGGTCGAAGGTTGCCAGTGATCGGCACGCGGCCGCGTAGCTGAGCCGGTCCGCGTTCTGGAGATCATGCAGCAAGGCCGTACCGGCCTCGGCGTTGTTCGCCAAGAAGTCAGGGGCGAACCACAACTTGGCGGAGTTGATCACCTGGGTCGGAGTCCCGGCCTGCGCCACAAGATCCGCGCGTTCGTGCCAGCCTGCGGGATCCGGGAAGTAGTCGGTCGTGGCAATGAGCGTCAGCGAGGCCAGGCGGTCGGAGTGCTCGGCGAGCAACTGTTGCCCCACTGCGCCGCCGATGGACGTGCCCACGTAGTGGAAGGGCCCGGCAGATACGTGTCCGGCGACCGCATCCAGAACACCCTGCGCAAGCTCCGCAACAGTGAACTCCTGTGCCGGCCCGCTCACGCCGTGACCGGGGAGATCCCAGCCGACCACGCGCATCTCTTGGCCCAGCTGGGAGGCAACACGGCCGTACAGGTTGCTCACGGACGTGCCGATTCCTGGCCCCAGGACCGCCAGTGGGGCGTCATCGGGAAGCTGTTCGGGGTTGGAGAACTCCACGAGTCCAAGCTCGGGAACGCTCATGCAATCAACCTTCCTCGGTGGTTTTTCACGGCGCGGGCACACAGTTGCTGCGTGGCACCCAGGTAGCCGCGCGGGTCCAGCAGCTGCCGCAGCCAGGCGCTCACGCCGTCCCGGTCCTGCGGGTTCACACCCTCCGGCAACGACGGCGCATCCTCAGCAATGACCAGGCCGGTCAGATGTTCGGCGAGCGCCTCCGCGTCAACCGGGTGTTCGCGCACGGCGGCCTGTACCCGGTGCTTGGCGGTAGACCCGCCGGATTCGGAGAGCACCGGGGTCAGTGCGGCGCTCAGCCGTTCGGCCATCACGCCGGTGCCCGCCTCACGCAGATTCTGGGCCATCCGATCGGCGTTGACGGTCAGGCCTTCGGTAAGTTCCGCAGCGTGCGACGCCGCCGCGGTGGTCAGGACCGCCAGCTCGCGGAGTGCGGGCCATTCGGCGTGCCAGCCACCGTCCGGGCGTTCGTCCACGGCCGCCGCGGCACCGGAATTGACCTGCCCCAGGAGGTGAGGCGCGGCCAAGGCGGTGCGTTTGAGTAACACGCTCAACACGGGATTCTGCTTCTGCGGCATGGCGGAGGAGACCCCTCGACCCGGGGCTGTGGGCTCGCGCAGCTCCCCCACTTCGGGCCGGGACATCAACAGCACGTCATTGGCCATGCGTCCCAATGCGGCAGTCGTTTCCGCGAGCGCTCCGGCCACCCTGAGGACGGGCACTCGGTCGGTGTGCCAGACCTGCTCCGGGACGGCCAGTCCGAGTTCCTCGGCCCAGTACCCGATGAGAGTGAAAAGTCGTTCTGCGGTTTCATCCGCGCCTGCACCCTGATCACACAGGGCCATGCCCGCGGCCAGGGTTCCGGAGGCTCCCCCGTAGGACACGGGAAGGTGGGCGCGCTCGAAAACGTCGCGAGCGGCGTCGTCGACACCGGCAAGCCACGAGGCAGCCTTGAGACCGAACGAAATGGGCAGGGCGTGCTGGGTGAGGGTACGGCCGACCATGACGGTCTCCGCGTGTGCTTCGACCAGGCCGGCGAGCGCGTCACCGGTGCGCTGCAGATCCGGCACCAGACTGTCCTGCGCGGCCTTGAGCACCAGGGCGAGCGCGGTGTCCATGACGTCCTGGCTCGTGAGGGACTTGTGCACCGCGGCCACCGGTGAACCGTGCAGTTCCTTGACCGCGGCGCGGTAATCGGCGAGCAACGGAATCACCGGATTGCCGCCGCCCTCGGAGGCTACTGCCAGTCGGTTCAGCGACACCTCGTCGAGAGTGACGCGGTCGACCGCCTCACGACAGGTGTGAGCGATGTCTTCCGGAACGAGCCCCAGACGTGACTGGGCCGCGACCCACGCCGCCTCCGTGAGGAGGACGGCGCGGGCCACGGCACGGTCGTCGAGCAGCTCAGCCGCCCGGTGGCTTCCCGGTGTGAGAAGACCTGTGTTGATCATTCAAGCCCCGGGTAGGCCAGGAACACGGTCTCGCCGTCACCCTGCAGGTGCACGTCGAAGCGCAACGAGCCGTCCGCCTCGCGGGTGGCCACCAGGGTGGCGCGCTCGTCCTCGGACAGCCCCGAGAGCAGCGGGTCGTTGGCGAGCGCCTCGGTGTCCTCGGGCAGGTAAATGCGCGTGAACAACCGGTTGAGCAGGCCGCGGGCGAACACGGTCAGGCAGATGAACGG
>JAKDKI010000294.1 GCA_030453435.1 Kocuria sp. | reverse complement strand
AAGCGCAGTTAGAGCCACCGGCCACATTTCATGTGTCTTCCGAACCCTTGCGCGGCATCAGAAGGGTCCTACCGACGCATGAGGTGCGACTTCTGGCTCCTTCGGTGCCCAGCCTGTCTACTCATCAGCTGCTGACTGGGCACCGTGCGGGGCGGGGCTGTATAACGCCTGGGTATGTGGCAGAGTCACAGCACCTTGGACAGGAAATCCTGAAGTCGGGGCTGCTGGGGGTTTTCGAAGATCTGCTCCGGATCGCCGTCCTCGATGATCGAGCCGTCGGACATGAACATCACGCGGTCACACACCTCACGGGCGAAACCCATCTCGTGGGTGACCAGGACCAAGGTCATACCCGACTCGGCGAGGTCGCGGATCACTTGCAGGACTTCGCCCACCATTTCCGGATCCAGGGCACTGGTCGCTTCATCGAACAACATGATGTCGGGGTTCATGGCCAATGCACGCGCGATGGCCACGCGTTGCTTCTGCCCCCCGGATAAGGAAGCCGGTCGCGCATCAGTTTTGTCCTTCAGACCCACCCGGTCCAGCAACCGTAGGGCTGCTTCCTTGGCCTCGGACTTGCTGAGTTTCTTCACCTCGGTGGGCGCCAGCATGATGTTCTCCGCCACGGTCATGTGCGGGAACAGATTGAAGTGCTGAAACACCATGCCAATGCGCTGACGAACGGCGTTGATGTCCACCTTGGGATCCGTCAGGTCGTACCCGCTGACGGACACTGTCCCAGCTGTCACGTCCTCGAGCCGATTGAGGCAGCGGAGGAACGTGGATTTTCCGGACCCGGAGGGCCCGATCACGCACACGACCTCACCCTCGTGGATATCTGTGGTGATCCCTTTGAGCACCAGGTTGTCCCCGAAGGCCTTCTCCAGGTCCCGAACAACGATCTTCTGGTTCCGCTGGTCCTGGGGCGACTCAGCTCGATCAGTAACTGAAGTGCTCATTTGTTGATCTTCCTATCCGCGAAGTTGGCGAGCTGGGTCAGGAGCGTGATGGCTACGAAGTAGATGACTGCCACGATCAGCAGCACTTCGGTGACACGGAAATTAGAAGCGTAGATCTGCTGGGCCTGGTACAGCAGCTCGGCGAAACCGATGGCCAACAGCAAGGAGGAGTCCTTGAGCATGATGACCAGCTGGTTGATCAGCGACGGGGTCATGATCTTGAAGGCCTGCGGCAGGACGACTTTCTGCATGGACTTACCGTGGCCCAGCCCCAATGATCGGGCCGCTTCCATTTGCCCCGGATCAACGGACTGAACGCCGCCGCGCACAATTTCCGCAATGTAGGCAGCGCCGTTGAGCGCCAAGGTCAGCACGCCGGCCACCCAGATGTTTACCGGTGTACCGATGAGCTGGGGGAGGCCGAAGTAGAAGAAGAAGGCCCACACCAAAATGGGAGTGCCACGGAAGACACTCACGAACGCGGTGGAGATCCCCCTGAGGAAGCGATTGCGCGAAATCTTCATGAAGCCGAACACCAGACCCAGCACCATGGCGATGAGGAAGGCAATGGCAGTGACGATCAGCGTGTTTTTCAGACCCGTCAGAAGTGCTGGCATGGCGGTAACCACCAGTCCAGCGAAGGTAGAGCGATCTACTGCTTCATCGTCGCTGGCGAGGAACTCGTCCAGGATCTTCTGGTACTCACCACTGTCCTTCAGTTCAGCCAGTCCGACGTTGAACTTTTCGAGGAGTTCGGCATTGCGACCCTTGTTCACGGCGAAACCGTAGTCGCCGGCCTCAACCTGTTCGCCCACGGTGACGAGTCCGGAGCCTTGCTGCACGCCGTAGGCGATGACCGGGTAATCGTCCATCAGCACGTCCGCGTTACCGGACTTCACGGATTCCACCAGCGTGGTGGTTTGATCCAGGGGGGTGATCTCGTAGCCGTACTCGTCCTGCCGTTCGCGTGCCACTTCCTCAGACATGGAGCCGGTCTTGACCACCAGGCGTTTGTCCTGCAGATCGTCCCAGCCCTGGATCTCATCCCCTTGGTCCTCATTGACGGCCAGGGTCATGGTGCCGGTGAAATACGGATCGGAAAAGTCGTAGACCTCCTGGCGTTCATCCGTGATGGACATGCCCGCAATCACGCCGTCCGCCTGATCCGCACTCAAAGCTTGCAGGGCGGCGTTGAAACCGAGGGAACGCCATTCGACCTGGAAGCCTTGATCCTCCGCAATGGCCTCCATGATCTCGATGTCGATTCCGGTGAGCTCACCGGAAGAGTCACGGAACTCGAAAGGCGCGAACGTGGTGTCAGTGGCTATGACGTACGTTTCAGCCGAACCGCCGTCGGTTTCCTGCGGGACAGTCATCGGCGATGCCACGGCGCCGGGTAGGTTCACGGCGATCAGTGTGAACAGCGCTAAAAGTACTGCTGGTAATGATGTAAGACGGCGTGGATACGCCATGGATCACTCCTCGCTCGTGGTGGTCCAAACGCGCGGGAGGTCCGTGCTCGTTGGAACGTGAGCGATCACTGGGGGGTGACCGGGCAGTCGCGCGGGGCCTTAAATGACAAAAAAGTTTGCCGTGTGTGATCCACAGCATATCGAGAGGTCAGGGTATCCCCGGGAGGCTCCGGGGGCGTTTTGGAAAACGAAGCCGGGAAGAGGATGGCATCTGGTGGGGGAGCGGCGTCGGCGACTCAGGCCCCGTAACCGGCCAACGAGACCCGAACGAGAGGCGAATGGGGCGTAAAATGGCAGGTGGAGCAGAGTGGCTCCGAACCCGAATCCACGAGAGGGCCCGGATGAGTACGCAAGCGGACCAGAATCAGAGCAAGACCTCGGCGAAGAAGAACGATGACAAGAAGGCTCTCGCCGATGAGCTCACCCAGGAAAAGGATCTCGCCACGGACGAGTTCACCGAGGCGGAGCACCACCGTGTGTCGGTGGTCGAGGACTACGCGGCAGAACTGGACGAAATTGCGGAACTCGGTCGCAAGCTCCACGACGACGCCGGGCTGTCCCGTTCCGATGCCTGGAAGCGTGGCTACCCTTACGACGAGAAGATGAGCCGCAAGGAGTACGAGAAGACCAAGCGTGCCCTGCAGATCGAACTGCTCAAGCTTCAGCTCTGGATTAAGGAAACCGGCCAGAAACTGCTGATCATCTTCGAAGGCCGCGATGCCGCTGGTAAGGGTGGCTCGATCAAGCGGTTCACCGAGCACCTCAACCCGCGTGGTGCGCGCGTGGTGGCATTGGAGAAGCCCACCGACATCGAGCAGACGCAGTGGTACTTCCAGCGTTACATCAAGCACCTGCCCTCGGGTGGAGAGATCGTGCTGATGGACCGGTCCTGGTACAACCGTGCGGGTGTGGAACGCGTGATGGGTTATTGCACCTCGCAGCAGTACTACGAGTTCATGCGTCAGGCTCCCGAGTTCGAGCGCATGCTGGTGAACTCCGATACTCACCTGATCAAGTTCTGGTTCTCAGTGACCCGTGCCGAGCAGTTGGCCCGCTTCCAGGCCCGCCGCACCGATCCCGTGC
>JAKDKI010000293.1 GCA_030453435.1 Kocuria sp. | reverse complement strand
TGACAGCCAGACTCTAAAACACACGAGGCCCCCGGAAAGCTGTGGGCCGCCTGCCCGTTTTCAGGGACCGGCGGCACTGCTGCAGCGCAGGTAATTTACTTGCCGGCTTGGGCCAGGAAGTCCTCGGCGCCACCCACGAGTTCCACGTGGCCGGTCTCGACGTCTGCAGAGACCATCTTGGCGATCTCCTGAGCAAACTCGTTGACCGAGTAGAGCTTGCCGGCGGATTCACGGCGCTCCTCGAGCGCACCCGGGCGGGCACGGTTGAGCAGCGTGGCGGTCACGGTGCCTTCGATCATGTCCGCGGAGACGACCACGAAGCTCACACCCTGCTCGGCCATTTCGGGCACTCGAGCGGTCAGTGTGTCCTCGCCGGCGCGCTTGGACTTGGCCACGGCCTCGTACTCGGGCATGGTTTCCACGTCGTTGATGAAGTGCGCCTGGTGGCTGGTCACGAACACCACGCGGCCGCCCTCGGGCAGAACTTTGAGTCCCTCGGTCAGGGCATCGTTTTGAGCGTCCCGGTTCAGGCGCAGCGCGTAATCCTCGCCCATGTCGGATTCCATGCCGCCGGAGGCGTTGAGGATCAGGATGTCCACGCCGCCGAACTCGTCCACACCGGCCTGCAACAGGCCACGCAACGACTCCACATCGGTCATATCGGCCTGGACCGCAATGGCTTTGCCGCCGGCCTCGGTGATTTCCTTGACCACCTTGTTGGCGCGGGGGGCCTTCTGGCGATAGTTGACGACGACGTTCGCGCCCTCCCCTGCCAGAATCTTGGCGGTGTCTGCGCCCACCCCTCGCGAGGAACCCGTAATAACTACGGTTTTGCCTGCCACTGAGCTCATGCGGTTCTCCTTTGTCACGCTGCGCTGTTGAAGACTGTCTTGGGAGTCAGTGTCCCATGACCAAGCCGCCGTCCACAGGGATGACAGCGCCGGAAATGTAGGCGGCGTCGTCGGAGGCAATCCAACGAACGGCCTTGGCGATCTCCTCGGGCTTACCGAAGCGGCTGGCCGGGATCATGGACAGATACTCGGCCTTGACCTCATCACTCAGGGCGTCGGTCATGGCGGTGTCGATGTAACCGGGGGCCACCACGTTGGCGGTCACCCCGCGGGCACCGAGCTCACGAGTGATGGCGCGAGCCATGCCCACCATTCCGGCCTTGGAGGATGCGTAGTTGACCTGGCCCGGCGCACCGGTGAAACCGACCACGGAAGAGATCAGGACAATGCGGCCCTTCTTCAGGCGCATGAAGCCCTTGGTGGCGCGCTGCACCACGCGGAACGCGCCGGTGAGGTTCGTGTCGATGACATCCTGGAAGTCTGCTTCCTTCATGCGCAGCAGCAGTGCGTCCTTGGTGACACCTGCATTGGCCACCAGCACCTCCACGGGGCCGTACTTCTCTTCGATCTGCTTGAACGCGGTGTCCACCGAGGCGGAATCGGTGACGTCCGCTTGGACGGTGAAAGCGCCGTCGGGCCCATCATCGCCGGAACGGGAGGTGACCACCACGTTGTCGCCCGCGGCCACGAACGCCTCGGCAATGGCGCGACCGATACCTCGGTTACCTCCCGTGACCAGAACGGTGCGGGCGCCTTCGGTGTTGGGCTGATCAGCCATGGTGAACCTTTCATCGACAGGACGGCGCGGCATGGGCAACGCCGGATAACAATCTAATAACGAACTGACAAGCCATCCTAGCCGGACACCCACAGATCTCGGCCCAGCCACTTGGGGAGTTAGTACAACGGTGAGACAATTAACGGAAGCGCCCAGCGCGCTCCCCGGAACCCGTGGCACCATGTTGCGTCTGGGATTTCCGGCCACTGACTTCCAAGGATCTGTTCACATGTCACGCACGCACACGCATACGCGAGACACCACCGGAGTTCACTCGATTACTTCGGCGGCGGGCCCCCACACGCAGGACATGTCCCACCGCATGAAGGTGTATGCCCTGCAACAGGGTTTGCGCATCGTGTGCATTATTGGCGTGGTGGTGATCGACATCCTGTGGGTGCGCATCCTGCTGTGCATCGGTGCGGCTGTGCTCCCTTGGATCGCCGTGATGATGGCCAACCGCGGTGCAGACCGGTCCGAACGCACCAGCACGTACTACCGCCCGCCCCAGCGCACCGAACTACCGACCACCGCCGAGACCCAGGCGAAGCCCGAGAACCCGGAGACCGTGGTGGTGGACGGCGAATACCGCACCCATGAACCGCCCAAGGCCATCACGTATAAACGAATGGGCACATCACGCAATTAAGCCCCGGCCACCGTCCGAGCACCGAACGTCAGTCACACCAAGGAGTAATGGCACCGTGGAATTTGATCTGCTGGGTTCCCTGAGTCCCAACGGGGGCTCCCCGAAACCGGCCAAGGACTCCACGGAACATCCCGAAGTTCCCCAGTGCTCCCGCCGCGGCTGTGGCCGCGACGCCCAATGGCAACTGCTCTGGAACAACCCCAAGGTGCACACGCCCGACCGCCGTAAAGTGTGGCTCGCATGCGATGACCACCGCGAATACCTGAGCGATTTCCTGACCCAGCGTGATTTCCTCAAGGCCACCGAGCCGTTCAAAGCCTCGGAGGACCAGGTCTGATGCGCAAGTACTCGTTCCTCTTCTCCGGCACCTGGATCGGCTGGTTCCTCATGTGCGTGGTCGCCGCCATCGTGTGCGCGTTCCTCGCTCAGTGGCAGATGTCCCGCAACGATTACTTGGTCGTGGAGAACGACAAGATCGAGAACAACTACGACGCTCCCCCGCTCAGCCCCGCCGAGGGTCTCCCCTTGTTCGAGGACTATGACGAGACCCAGACCTGGCAGCCGGTGACCTTGGAAGGGCAATATCTGCCTCAGGACACCACGCTCGTCCGCAACCGCCCGCAGGACGGTCGCGTGGGGTACGAAGTGCTCGTTCCCTTCCGCGCCGATGACGGCCGCACGGTGGTCATCAACCGCGGTTGGGTTCCCACCGGCGACGGCGCCAACGGCATGCCGGGTGCAATCCCCCAGCCCCCTTCGGGTGACGTGACAGCCACGGTCCGCTTGCGGCCTGGAGAAGTGTCCGTGGACCGCGGCGCACCGGAAGGCCAAATCGCGTCCATCGACCTTGGACTGCTCGAGGAGCAACTGGATTACCCGATAGCCACGGGCGGTTACGGATTGCTGGCCTCGGAAGACCCGCCCGCCGCCGAACGACCGGCGGCCCCGGCCAAGCCCGAGATCAATTACGGCCCGCACCTTTCCTACTCCCTGCAGTGGTATGCGTTCGCGTTCCTGGTGTTCGTGGCCTTCGGTTACGCAGCCCGCCAGCACGTGCGTAACGAGGAATGGGACCGCGCCTACTCGGCAGAAGTCGAACGCAAACTGGCGCAGTACTACGACGCCGAGGGCAACTACACCGGCGACGTGGACGAGGAACTGATCATCCGCGAGCTTCAAATGGCCGACGACATGCCCGCCCACCTCAAGTCTCTGTACCGGCCCAAGAAGAACCGCCGGACCAACGCCGTGACCAACGAAGACGAAG
>JAKDKI010000292.1 GCA_030453435.1 Kocuria sp. | reverse complement strand
GGGTGGGTAACCGCTCACGCGGTGACAACCAGTATCCGCTGTGTATGCATGGTTCTTGGATGGCTCGGGGTTGGAATCTGCAACCCCGAGCCTTCTGCTGCTCTTGGTCCTCACCGGACTTGCCGCCGGATTCATTGACGCGGTCGTGGGCGGCGGTGGTTTGCTCCAGCTACCCGTGGCCCTGATGATTCCGGGCATTTCACCGGTCCAGGCGCTCGCGACCAACAAGATGGGGTCGGTCTTCGGCACAGCCACCTCAGCCGTGACGTACTACCGACGGGTGCATCCGGACTTACGCACCGCCCTACCCATGGCGGTGGTCGCCCTGGTGGCCTCCGGTGGGGGAGCTGCCGTCGCCTTGCTGTTGCCCTCCGAGGTCTTCCGGCCGATCATCGTGGCAGCACTGATCGGCGTGTTGATCTTCACCATCGCTCACCCGACCATGGGCCAACTCACGGCCCTGCGCCACACCGGCGCGCGCCACTACGGCTTGGCCGTGCTGTTGGGCGGCGGCATCGGATTCTACGACGGCGTGATGGGCCCCGGGACAGGGTCCTTCCTGGTGATCGGATTGGTCTCGGTGCTCGGCTACAGCTTCTTGGCTGCGAGCGCCAAAGCCAAGATCAACAATCTGGCCACCAACATTGGGGCCCTCATTGTCTTCACGGCCAACGGCTCCGTTTTGTGGGGGCTCGGACTGGTGCTGGGGATCAGCAACATGCTGGGTGGCTACATCGGGGCTCGGACGGCGGTGGCCAAGGGCAGCTCGTTCATCCGGCTGATCTTCTTCGTGGTGGTCACCGTGCTCATTGTGAAGCTGGGATGGGACATCCTCAACGGTCGCTCATGAGCGGTTCACCCGCCAGCGCGGGCACGGGGTCGGATGGCTGCAGCAGGGCCTGAGCCCGAGACGAGGATTCCAAAACGTCCAGCAACCAGGCTCGCTCGTCGGGGGCCACGGTGCCGGAAGCTCCCGCGGCATATTCGGAAAGTTCCTGGGCCGTTGCAGCGGTGGCGGCTGCGGGGTCTTCGGCTATGACGCTGGGGAGTTGATAACCACCCCGCGCGGGGCGGGGTTCGCACTCGTACAGCCCAGCTACCGCTGTATCTTCTTGGATCCGCTGCAGATTCTGTTGCCACTCGTCCAGGGTCTTCTCCAGTTCTCCGGAGTCGGTATTGCGTGCATCGGCGGACCGAGCAGTGAACAGGGAGCGGTCCAACTGCGTGGCCACTGCGGTCAATTCAGGCGTGCAACGCTCGTCTGCGGCTGTCCCTGTCTCCGCGGGCTCGGATCTGGCGTCCCTGGCCGCGGCTTCGTCCTCACCGGTTCGTATGATCGGTTGCGTGGCGGGATCCTCACGAGTTGATTCTGCGGACCACGATGCCGCAATCGCGGCCATTGTGGTGGCTAGTTGCGGATCGTCCTGGTCCTGGGCCAGGTCGAACATGCGTGTTGCGGCGGCCCGCAGCTCTATATCTCCGGGAACCTCATCCTGGCCGCCCCTCGCAGAAGAGCCTTGATCGGTGCCTGATTCAGGAGCCTGATCCGAAAACTCGTCCAAGCGGTCGCGCTGTGCGGGACTTGCTGCGGGTCCCAGTGCGGAGAGCTGACGATCCACGCTCTCAAGCGGTACCTCGATGCGGGGCGATTCGCCCACGGAAGTCACGATGTCGCGGGCGGTGAGCCGAGCGGCGTCGTACTCGGATAACGGACGCCACGTGGCCCACGAGCCGATGGCCAGGACCGCCACGAGTGCGATGGCCAATAACGCAATCACCCACGGCCAGGCGCGAGCGGTGCGTGCTGCGGCCACGATTCCTCCCTTGCTCCGGTGTTGTTCCATGATAGAGACAGGAACCGACACGAAGGAGTACGCATGAGCTCGGCAGACATCACAGCTATCCGCAACACCGTGGAACCGGTGGTCAGCACCGCAGGACTGTACTTGGAGGATCTGGAACTCGAGGCCAAGGGCGCCCAGCGAACCCTGCGGGTCGTGCTGGATCTGCCGGACGGCACGGAAGCGCTGAACCTGGACCGCTTGGCCGAAGTCTCCCGGAACATCTCCGCGGCCCTCGATGAGCACGATCCCGTACCGGGCCCGCCCTATGAATTGGAAGTCTCCACGCCCGGCGCGACTCGCGAGTTGGAAACACCGCGGCACTGGAAACGCAACGTGGGGCATTTGGTTCGCGTACGCCCCACCGAGGGTGAACGCTTCACAGCCCGCTTGTTGGAAGCCCACGACGATCATGCCGTGCTGCAGCGCTGGCATCAGCCCAAGAAGGGCATGCCCATCAAGTACCTCGAGCCCGAGCGACTGGACTACCAGAACGTGCGAGGCGCGCGAGTTGAGGTCGAAATCTAAACGCGCGCGGGGGATGTACCATAGCCCGAAGAACAATTAGCCAATACCCACGCGCAGCGCTCCACACCTCCCATGTGTGGCGCGCTGTTTGGTTCCCGGACGGGTCCCGAATGGGCACGAAGGAAGGCCGGTCACATGGACATTGATATGAGTACCCTGCGTCTGCTTGAACGCGAACGGGACATTCCGGTGGACGTGCTGATCCCCACGATCGAACAGGCGCTGTTACTGGCCTACCAGAAGTCCCCGGGTGCCGTGAGTGGCGCGCGCGCCGAGGTTGAGCGTCGCACCGGCCACGTGACCATCTGGGCGGACGAGGTCGACGAGGACGGCAACAAGATCGGCGAGTTCGACGACACCCCCGCCGGCTTCGGCCGTATTGCGGCGGCCACCGCGCGTCAGGTCATCCTGCAGAAGCTGCGTGACGTCGAGGACGACAACGTGCTGGGCCATTTCAAGGGCCGCGAGGGTGAACTGGTGTCCGGGCAGATCCAGCAGGGCAAGAACCCCAACATGATCCAGGTGAACCTGGGCACCGTCGAGGCCGTCCTGCCCCCGCACGAGCAGGCACCCGGTGAGGTCTACAAGCACGGTGCCCGCATTCGCGCTTTCGTAGTGGAAGCCAAACGCGGCATGAAGGGCCCGTCCATCACCCTGTCCCGTTCTCACCCGGATCTTGTACGTCGCCTGTTCGAGATGGAAGTTCCCGAAATCGCGGACGGCTCCGTGGAGATCGTCGCCCTGGCCCGCGAGGCAGGTCACCGTACCAAAATGGCGGTAGTGGCCACCCGACCGGGAGCCAATGCCAAGGGCGCGTGCATCGGCGAAATGGGTTCACGTGTGCGCGCTGTCATGAACGAACTGGGGGAGGAGAAGATCGACATCATCGACTTCACTGAAGAACCCGACGTGTTCATTGCCAACGCACTTTCCCCGGCCAAGACCAGCCGCGTGGAAGTCGTGGACGAGCGCACCCGTTCCGCCCGGGCCGTCGTCCCCGACAGCCAACTGTCCCTGGCCATCGGTAAGGAAGGGCAGAACGCTCGATTGGCTGCACGGCTGACCGGCTGGCGCATCGATATCGTGCCCGAGTCCCGAGTGGCGAATCACTGAGAAAACCCCCAATTCGAGGGAATCAACCCCGGCGCGTTAGACTGGTCTACGGTCAGTTCGTGAA